>JBCCIX010000001.1:0-48941 GCA_039028075.1 Bacteroidota bacterium
TTATTTGACCCTGATTGGTAAAATAGGTGCTGATAAAGGAGCATATGTAATTGTGGTGGTTCCTATCATTGCCCTCGTCATCTCAACTGTATTTGAAAATTATCAGATTACATTGCCTGCAATTGGCGGTATGTTCTTAATTGTACTGGGAAATGTACTTGCACTGAGAAAAAAGAAAACTATTTAGTGCCTCCCGAATCCCTGACGGACAGAGCACCGTATTTCTCAGGATGTGGCAGAGATCACAACGGAATGATGTTTTTCAACCGAACACCTGGTGATGCGTTTTTAAACCGCTCAATGATAATAAATATGAGCAAACCTCTTGGCAGACAGGTCGGTCTCAGCGGCTGTCCTATATTTTCACTCGTTCTTTTTACTAATCGCTTTTTGCCTCTCTTTTCAAAAAGAGATTCAGAAAGGTCATAGTTTTTTTATTTCTACAAGGCTGATCTAATTCTCTGCAAGGTATTCATGTACAAACTTGATCGCCATGGCCCCCTCACCCACCGCCGAGGCCACCCTATTCATAGCTCCCGCACGTACATCTCCGGCAGCAAATATGCCCGGGCTACAGGTTTCTAGTAGGTAAGGTTCTCTTTCAAGCTTCCATATTTTTTTGAAGTTTTCATATTTGCCAAGGCTGTTACCAGTTTCAATGAAGCCCTTTTGGTCCTTAATGATATCCAGTTCAAGCCAGTCGGTGTAAGGCTTAGCGCCTATAAAAATCAGCAATGCCCCGGCATCCACCCTTTTTTCTTCTTGCAGCTCATTATTTCGTAGGGTGAGTTGCTTAAGTCTACCATTTCCGTGGGCTTCCAGTATTTCTGAGCAACCCAACACATACACATTCTCAGTTCCATTAATTTGATCGATCAGGTATTGAGACATACTGCTGCTTAAATCTGGCTTTCTGATCAGAATCGATACAGATTTCGCAAAATTTGAAAGGTACATAGCGGCCTGACCGGCCGAGTTTCCTCCACCAACTATGTACACATCCTGCCCGCGGCACGCGTTTGCTTCCGTGTTGGCAGCCCCGTAGTATATACCGGCACCCGTAAAGTTATCCAGGCCCTTGGCCTCCAGCTTTCTGTAATTAACGCCTGTGGTTATAATAACACTGCGAGCATTGATCTCTTTACCGTCGGCCAATTCCAGTATTTTGTAGTTTTCTCTCAGCTTTATCCCAATGACCTCTACCGGTGAAAGAAATTCAATTCCAAAACGCGTCGCTTGCGTTATAGCCCTTCTTGATAGTTCTGCTCCACTCAATCCTTTAGGGAAACCCAAATAATTCTCTATACGAGAGCTAGTACCGGCCTGACCCCCGGGAGCTCTTTTTTCAATGAGCAAGGTGTTCACTCCTTCAGAACCACCATAAACGCCTGCCGCCAAGCCTGCCGGGCCCGCGCCTATTATTGCAACATCGTACATTTTTTGCTGAGCAACGGCTATCATACCCACGTTCTCTGCGATTTTAGTAAGCGTGGGATTTACCAGATAAGTTCCATCGGTAAAGAAAACTACGGGCACATCTTTTTCTTCAATGCCATTTAACTGCAGAAGTTCTGCTCCTTTCTCGCTCGTTTCAATACCTAGCCACTGGTAGGGGATGAGATTACCCGAGAGAAAATCTTTTATGGCATGTGATTTTGGTGACCACTGGTAGCCAACTATTTTAATGCCATCAAAATCTGGCTTAAAATTACTCTGCCATTCATCCAATTGATCATTAAGCACGGGATATAGCTTTTCCTCAGGAGGATCCCAGGGTTTCATGAGGTAATAATCCAGTTGTACTTCATTGATCGCTTTGATGGCCGCATCTGTATCAGAATAAGCGGTGAGTAATATCCTTTTAGCTTCAGGAAATAACTGCTTGGCGTGCTCTAAAAATTCAACGCCCAACATTTCTGGCATCCGCTGATCACTAATGAAAAGTGCTATATGCTCTCCTTTGTTCTTCAGGTCTTTTAATGAATCTAACGCTTCTTTAGCTGATTCTGTGGCCAAAATTCTGTACGACTTTTTATAAGCTTCTCGTAAGTCACGCACTACTGCCCGTAATACCGCAGGGTCATCATCAATGGCGAAAATGATTGGTTTTTTCATGCTTGCAATGTGAATGTGAAAGGGAAATTCTACAATTTTTATTGATTATTTTTTCTATTGCTTTTGATGAAATCTACGTGTAGTTAAAACTCAATAAGCAATCAATTTGTCAAAAACCACCGTGCGATCACGACTTGTTTTTTCGGGAAGGAAAAATTTTGAGGGCTTAAACCAGCCTTTGGACCCTTTTGTCGAGCTTCTACAACGCTTCAAAGGCAGTAGATTTACCTTACTATACTCACGGTTCCAATCTTCAGCCCAAGTGGGTCTAATATCATGCGAGCATTGTCTGGCAATCTCTGATTCTGGTATGTACTCAAGTAGAACACTGATTACTTTCCAAAATTGGCCCCACGATGTAGTTGAGCCCTGGTGGAACTGTAACACACGTATTCCAGTGGTGCAGATCATAGCTTGCATTTTTTTCTGCAATGTCACGCGATATTCCTGTTTAGCATTCACTCTTTTGGTAAACAAATGGTAAAGGTGGTCTTACCTGGTTTTGAGCTTACTCCCAAAGAACCATTGTGTTGCGAAATTATTTTCCGGACCACATCCAACCCCAGGCCTGTACCCTTACCGACAGGTTTGGTGGTAAAGAAGGGGTCAAATATTTTATCCTGAACCTCGTCAGGTATGCCGGAGCCGGAGTCGGTAATATTAACATTTATAAAATCCCCTTCGTGAATAGTCTCAATTTCAAGTTTTTTACGTTCTGCATTTTCCATAGCATCGATTGCGTTGTCGATGAGATTAGTCCAGACTTGGTTCATTTCACTAATATAAACCGATACATCAGGTAGGTCAGCGAACTTTTTTTCGACCTCAATCCCACCTTTATTAAGTTTATGTTTGAGCATAGTAAGCGTGTTATGTATACCGGTATGAATATTAGTGAGTTGCTTTTCCGGTGCCTGGTCCATATGCGTATAACTCTTTACCGATAACACTAAGTCATTGATCCGTTGAGAAGCATCTTCGATTTCGTTCACCAACTTTTCGGTGGTCAAAACCTGGTTGAGCCAATTAACTACGGGCAGAAGGTCTTCAGCCCTGAGGCAGCTTTCTATCGTTTCAAAATCTTGCTGGGTGAAAGCAAAATCAACAAAATTTTCTGCTAACTCGTAGCCATCTTCTACTCCTTTTTCTTCTAGCCACTCGGCGATGATATCCTCACGTTCTGTTTTTTGCATAAGTGGCATATTATGAACCCCTTGCTCCACACGTCCAAAAAGTATATTATTTACGCAGTCCACCTGCTCATCGGTTGCTCTAATTTTAATGACCTTTTTAAAGTTTTCCGGAAGTAACGAAAGATGTCGCTTAAGTGATTGTGCACTTCTTACCACCGCAGCAGAGGGATTATTGAGTTCATGCGCGAGGCCCGCGGATAATTTGCCCAAGGCCATCATTTTGTCATTTTGTTGCTGAAGCCTGGTGAAAGATCGTATCCTTGAACTCATAGTATGTACCAAGGCTGTGGTAAGCTCCTCGTGCTCTCGGATCATAGTTTTGAAGTGATCTCTACCAAGAACTAAAACACGGCTTGCTGTGAGCGCCTCAGCGTACCCTGATGCTGCAACCGCACGGGAATAGGGCAGTGCACCTGAAATGGTCTTAGGTTCAATAACGCTGATGTTTCGGAATTGACCGTTCTGAGCGATTCTAATTTGAAACCGGCCGGTTAACACTATGAACATCTTGTCCATTGGATCACCTTTGGTAAAAAGATGCTCACCAGGCTCATAGGCTGCGCAGGATCCGTGATCAATGATCCATTGTAACTGAGCATCGGGAACATCCCCAAAATCGTCAATGGTTTTTAGTTGACTGAGAACATCTATTTCCATTGAATAAAACTACCCAATTCAGAGCGCGTGAAAAATGAAAAGCCCAGCTAATCGGCCGGGCCATACCACTTTTATTTTCGGACGACTAATCGGTAAAACTGGAAAAAACTTTCGGATTACGAAAGAAGCTAATGCCCCATATCACGATCAATAGAATGGATGGAGCGGTATAGTCTTGCACACTTTCTCCTCCCAACTCTTCCGGAGCCACGGATGCTCCCATGTGTGCCACAATAGCGCCACCCATATAAGCACTTAGTAAAAGCGTTCCTAAAGATTGGGTTTTTGGAATTAGAAATAATATCGCAGATATCAATTCGCCAATTCCGATCATTAAAATTTCGTTTTCCGTAAAGCCAAAGTGGCTTAGCATTGGGCCCGCTGCCCCGGAGAGTTTACCAATGGCGCTTAAACTGAGGATAGCTGCAATAAGTCCACCAAGGACCCAACCGATAATCTTTTTAGTTTTTTCATTCATAATCGTCGAATTTAGATACGACTAAGCTAGCCAAATAAATGTTTAAACACTGATAAATTACAGAAGTTTACTTTGTTTGAAATAATTGGTACGGTTTTTCGTAGCTTTATTTTGCGTCTGTAAGAAATCGTGTTTCATTTTCGCAGAGACACTTAAAGAAATACATAATTGCTATGAAATTAAAATCCCTCCTTCTGATTCTATTTGGCTTTCTAGTTTTTGAAGCAAATGCCCAGGTCCTCAACAAGGTTTTTCCTGAAATGCAGACGGAAACTGTAGAAGATAAACCTGTGGTACTGCCGAAAGATGTGACCGGTAAGTTCACGTTACTGGGTTTAGCGTATTCTAAAAAATCAGAGAGCGACCTTAATACTTGGTTCAATCCCGTATTTTCCAAGTTCATCCAAAAAAGTGATGGCCTATTTGGCGGCTTTGGATATGATGTTAATGTATATTTTATTCCCATGTTCACGGGTGTAAAAGCGGCAGCTACCGGAACCGCCAAGAAAAAGGCCGCTAAGAACTTTGACCCGCAGCTTTTACCGAATATTTTATTCTACAAAGGGAAACTTAAGCCTTACAAAGAAGCGCTTGATTTTGAGAAAAAAGATGTGCCCTATTTTTTCGTTCTCGATGAAGAAGGTAAAATCGTTTACGCCACCTCAGGAAGATACTCCGACCGTAAAATGGATGAAATAGAGGAAGTACTGGACGAGTAAATTTATTGCTTTAGCTTTCCTGCAAATACCCTTTTTATCTTATCTACTTTTGGTTTCACCACAAATTGGCAGTAGGGTTGTTCGCTATTGGAATTAAAGTAGTTCTGATGATAATCCTCGGCCTCATAGAATGTGCCAAGGGGCGTTATTTCCGTCACAACAGGATCATCGAAAGCATGAGACGCATCAAGCGCCTTTTTAGACTGCTCTGCCACTTTTTTTTGCTCATCATTATGATAAAATATAGCTGAACGATACTGCGTCCCTACGTCAGCACCTTGACGGTTCAAGGTAGTGGGATCATGACTGCTCCAGAAAATTTCTAATAGTTCAGAGAAAGAGATTATACTCGGATTAAACGTTATCTGGGCAACTTCCGCGTGTCCGGTTTTTCCAGTACAAATCTCACGGTACGTAGGGTTTTCGATTCGACCACCCGTGTAACCTGATACTACCTCACCTACCCCCGCTATGCTTTGAAAAACCGCTTCTATGCACCAGAAACAGCCTGCACCTAATGTGGCCTTTTCAGTCATTCTTCTTTTTTATTCTTAAACCGTTTAATTGGAAATTGGTTCGCTATGCTTGGGTTGTTTTACCAACGGGATGGTAATTTGGAAACAAGCTCCTTTGCCTTCTTTTTTAACCACTTTTATTGTTCCTTTTAACTTGTCAATAGTTTCTTGTACAATATACAGACCAAGGCCGGTTCCTGATTTATTCTCATGCAATCGATAAAACATATCGAAGATCTTTTCTTGTTGATCTTCCGGAATACCCGGCCCACTGTCCGTAATTGACATGACCAGCTTGCCATTTTCACGGTATGCTTCTACCTCTATTTGCTTACGCCCGCCCTCTTCGTGACCGTATTTAATAGCATTACTGAGTATATTTCTTACCACTACCCTCAGCCGCGTGGGATCGGTAGTCACTTTCAGATCATCTTTGATGTGGATATATTTTTTTATCTCTTCAGCTCCGTCAATATATTTTAAGTCATCGAAAGAATTGTTTATGAGCTGTTTTAGATGGATTTCTTCGGGTTCCAAGTCAACACGAGCATTTCTAGAATAATCGATAATATCCTTTATGAATCGATCGAGTCTTTTAATGGATTTTTCCATCATGTCGTAATACAGTCCCGCACTGTTTTGGTCCTTTTCTTTTCGCAATAAACTGATTAAGCCTAGAACCGATGCTAAAGGAGCCTTAAGGTCGTGTGAGGCGCTGTAAACGAAACTATCCAGTTCTTTATTTACTTTGGTGAGTATTTGGTTCTGACTAAGTAACTGCTCCTGTGCTATTACCCGCTTAGTGATGTCCTTGGAAAAGAAAGATATCCCCGTTACTTCGTTCTCATAACTGATTGGGAAAACGTGGATTTCATAATGCTTCTTTTCGCTCCCCACTTGATAGGAGTCATGATATACAGCCTTCTTGTTATCCAGGGCATTTTCGTACCTATTTTTCCAAAGTGTTCTCGTCTCTGTGTCAGGAATTAAATCCAGAATGTTTCTTCCCACTTCTACCTCAATGTCATAAGCAAGCTTCCACTCGTAGGAAAAAACCGTATTGAATTCAATAATTTCAAACCTACTGTTAAGCGACCAAATGGAATTGTCGTAGTTATCAAGTATGGATCGCAGGTTGATCTCTTTTTCCTGAATCGATTGAGTTCGCTCTGCTACCTTTTCTTCTAGTTCTTGATTTTTCCGTTGAATAAGATTTTTTTGGTCAGTCTCTTTCTGAAGAAGCTGCCGATATAACGCATACACTTTTACACTTAAACCGTAAGAAAGTATGCTAATGCAACTGACGTAACCAAAGTGAATAGCATATTTAACCAAAATGCCATACGGCATAACGCGAAATAAGCTTAGGATAAATAAAAGTATGAAGCCACCGAAAACAACGTAAGCTACGAGAAAATAGACGGCCTGTGGGCGATTTCTTTTAACGGCAAGGATACCCATAAACAGCGTGACCGTAAGCACTAAAATGGCCACGTAGCTTAAATAAACAAAAGTGGCTTCATTGTAGAATATACCAACCAAGGCAAGTGAAACCAGGATACCATAGATAAACCATTTGATCCCATTGTCGTATCCTGCTGACCACTCGGATACTCGCAGATAATCTCGTAAAAACAACATCCCAACTATATTTGAAGATGCTGCAATGAACACATCATGGTAACCATTAGTCCAGTCGACCAGGAAATGAAAATATTGAGCCGTAAAACCATCCGCCGAACCGGTGAAAAGGGCTACCAAAAAAGTGTAAAGACCGCAAATAATAAAAACTCTGAATCTAGTGGCGATGAACAAAAGGAGATTGTAGATCATCAAAACCACTAACGCCCCGTAAAATAATCCTAAAAATGTTCTTTCGTTAATATTTCTCTCCGTGGCAATTTCATCATCCATGATCTCCGCTGAGATGGTCATATTATTGGTAGAATAGATCTTAATATAGAGTGTGGTGATCGTGTCCGGTTCAATCTCGATTAGGAGGTTATTACGATTACCTGCGATGGATTTCTTGTTCTGGGTTATCGAAGTGCCGGAAAGGGCTTTAGTAAAGCCATCCTCCGCGGGGGAGTAGAGCTCTATTACATACAATGAGGGGTCGATAAAATCAATGACGAATTTTTCACGCTGGGCTAATGTGCTTTCGCAGGTAAGCTTAAGCCAGAGCTGGCCCTCGGTTTTAGGAAGTCTTAGACCATCTGTACTCAGTGGTATGAAATATCCTGAACTAAGTGCTGAAATAGCCTCGATGTCATAAGATTTGTTCTCATCGAGAAAGTACGAGATGTGCGGATTTAAGTTAATCGCAGTCTTCAACGAATTGAGCTTTAAAACCTCCTGGCTCAGTGAAGAAAACGAGATACAAATAAACAGCAGTATAGAAGTGACTCTCATACGAAACTAATCACCAAAGGCAATATCTATACTCTTCGCAGCCTTAACGATAAAGGAATCTTTATCAATAAAATTGTAACTCTCGATAGCGTCCTTTAGCGCTACAGATGTAATTTCATTATTTAGATAAGAGACCATTTGTCCAAAATTACCTTCCAAAATGAGCTCAAATGCTTTAACTCCAAAAAGGGTAGCCAAAATCCTATCAAAGGCTACCGGAGTACCGCCGCGTTGCGTATGTCCTAATACGGTTTCGCGGATATCTGCTTTGCAACCCGCTTCTTTCAATTGTGTTGAGAGTTGATAGGCGACACCTCCTAGACGAACGTTCTCGTACCCAAGCTCGTCGCTCTTCCGACTGACGATATTGCCATATTTAGGTTTAGCTCCTTCTGCGATCACTATGTTGGCAAATCCTTTACCTTTGGAATATCTTCGATTGATCTTAGTAACCACTTTATTAATATCATAGGGGATCTCAGGAATTAGGCAGACCTCAGCACCACCCGCAATGGCTGTATGCAGAGCTATCCAACCCGCATCTCTGCCCATGACCTCCATAATCATAACCCGATGATGACTTTCTGCCGTACTAACTAATTTATCAAAACTGTCTGTAGCTATTTGGACTGCTGTTTTAAAGCCAAATGTGAAGTCTGTGGCAGAAAGGTCATTATCTATGGTCTTAGGGACCCCAACCACTTTCAGACCTTTTTCAAACAAGCTTTGTGCGATGCGTTGAGAACCATCTCCGCCAATGCTAATCACCGCCTCCACGCCCAATTCGTCCAACCTTTTCAAAAGCTCACTGGATCTATCAACTGTTTCAACACTACCATCTCCTTTGGTTAGCGGATAGTCGAAAGGGTTTCCCTTATTCGTTGTTTTGAGAATGGTGCCACCTTTTACATGGATGCCTGCCGTTGATTTGCCGTTAAGCTTCATAATTTCGACAGGATCTCTAAGTATGCCATTGTAAGCTTCAATACTTCCAATGACCTGCCAGCCTTTTTCCTGTCGCGCTCGTTTGGTTATACCTCTGATAACCGCGTTTAAGCCCGGGCAATCCCCACCCCCGGTTAAAACCAACACCTTTTTCTTCATAGACAGAACTCCATTAATTATAAGCTTAATTTAAGGAGTTTATTTATTGTACAGAATAAGAATGAATAATAAAATTATCTCATAAGAACATGATGCCTGCCTAGTCAGTCTCTTGCGCGTATATCTTGAATCTATAGGTTAGCTGATCTTTAAGGAGCTGTTGAAAACCACCTTTTGCCCCACGCTTCATTAGTTCAAATTACCGATGCCCGGCAAAATTTTTGAAAAAAAGTGCCTGTAAAGCGTCCAAGAAAGGATTTTCCCTTCAAAGCTGAAAACTTTCCCCATCCGCCAATTGGCTGCCATTTAGGGTATTTAAAGGGTATTTTTAACGGGTTATTCTAAATCAAAAAATCTTTTCTCGAACACTAGTAATTACAATTTTAAAATCCTGGTTTCCGCCCAATAAACCGCTGTTCTAAATTTTGAAAGCCTTGATTTGAACCAAAAATCGAATTATGCAAGGCTCCTTTTAATCGAGTGATGGGAGCGTCTGTTGCGTTAGTTATTTTTGTGGTTGAGTCGATCAGCCACATATTCAATCTTTGTTTTCCCATGTGGCGACGGTTTTCCACGCTCATCCAAACTCACAAATACAATTTTGTCAACGCTAAGTATTACTTCGCGATTGAGCTTATTGCGCACTTCACATTTGATCGTTAGTGAGGTTCGGCCAAAATGACTTGCTTCCATGCCAAGTTCTATAATATCCCCCTGTTTGGCTGAACTTACAAAATTGATTTCAGATATGTACTTGGTTACACAACGATGGTTTTCCAATTGTACGATAGCATAAATGGCAGCTTCTTCATCTATCCAACGCAAAAGGCTGCCGCCAAACAGTGTCCCGTTGGCCTTGAGGTCTTCTGGCTTAACCCATTTTCTAGTATGAAAATTCATCCTTTTTTTATAGCTGCTATATACTGGTTAATAAACTCTGATTTACGTTTTAGTCGGTATTGCATTATCCACCTGGGGTGGGGTAATGCTTCTATAGAGTCAAACAATTTATACCTATTGTTTAGTTTCTTCAAAAAAGCAATATTTTTACCCATGCCGAGACTAAAAGCTGCTGGCTTGGCGCCAAAGGCAATCTGTTTTCTCAACTCGGAAACCATATATTTCTCAAGCGAACTTTGCAGTTCTTTAAGGTCGTAATAATTAAGGTTTTTCCCATCTTTGACAAAACCAACAGGTGAGACCGAAGTGAAGTAACAATCGTGGTAAAAGACATGCGGACCCCCATACGCATCGATCATATCGTAAATATATTTGGAAGAAAGTTCAGCCTTTTTATCCATGCTATTTTCAACGCCTAAAACCCCTTGAAGACGTATCGGATCTGTAAAAGGGATACCTGTAGCCCCACCTCCAAATCGTCCGGGGTTAATTCCGATTAGAAAAGTCCTCGGATGATTGCCCTTATAATAGTTTAGACAAAACTGCTCTATAAAATCAAGAACTAGAGGGTCATCAAACGGATACAAGGTTTTAACTCCCGGGGGTATATTTTTAGGAATTTGTACCTTCTGATAATACTGAAACACTTTGTTTCCAAAGCTCATTGACCTTTTCGCATTTCTTGAATACGCATGGGCATTCGATCAATGAGTTCAAATAACTTTGAATTTGCCACTGGCTCGCCAGACCTTAACTTAACACCACCGTCTTTTCCGATAAGTATAACCAGAAACTCATCTCCCTCATTAACGTAGCGATCCACAAGCCAGTCGTAATCCTCTTTTGCCATTTTCTGTTTTAAAGGGTTGGTCCCGTATTGTGGCCCTAGGCGGTAGATGACTAGATCACGATCTTCCAGTTCCGATAGTTCCGCACGAAAGCTCGCCGTTTGATCGGCTAAAGATTTGGGATTCTCAGAAAATATGATGATCACCCGTTGTTTCCATACATGTAACTCCAGTGGATTTTTCGTAGTAGGCACAAGTGCCAAAAATAAACAAACACTAAGGGCGCTTATCATCGTACCATTGATCGCCAAACGTCTTACCACTGGGCTCCCCGTCTTTTAAAATTCTGATCACCATCCATATCGTAAGAATGTTAATAGTAACAAAAGAAGCAAAAACAAATGGGTAAGGTAAACCTACGAAAGGACTTATCGTGTAGAGGACCAAAAACAATGTGGTTATAGTAATGGGTATTTTTATTTTACTCATAATGCAGTAACAAGTAATGGCTGAATTAGTTACCTCTTCAAAAGATACTTTTAACACATCACTATTTTACCACTTACATGTGATATATACCGCTGGTAGTTAAAAGTAAGATTAAACGTAACACAAGACATCCCCTTTCTCGTGTATATAGGCAGGTCAAACAACAACAAAAATTAATAGGAATGAAATCATTAACAGCAGTAGCTGTATTGCTCATAGTGAGCGGTGCAGCTTTCGCCAACAAATCTGAAAAAGAGAAAAAATCTACCTCCTCAAAAGTAGCTGTAGTTCAAAACACCGATCAAAAATTTAAGCTGGTTTACCTTGATGAATCGGCGGGTCAGATTAAAGTGAACATCAAAAATTCACGCGGTAGTATTGTTCATTCTCAGCTAGTAAAGAATGAAACCGGTTTTGCACAGCAATATAATTTCCAAAATCTACCTTTCGGGCAATACACCTTTGAGATTATTAAAGAGGACGGTTCTAAATTGGTTCAAAAAGTTGATCACAAGGAAACCATTATGCAGTCGGAAATCAAGGCGAATGTCCTTAATATCAATGACAATAAGAAATTCCGACTCGCTGTAGTCAAATACAATGAAAAGCCGGTCGATGTGAGTATTTACAATGAAAATAATGAATTAATACATGCTGAGACCATTAGCTCAGAAAAAGGTTTCAGAAAGACGTTCGACTTGTCAGAAGCGGACGGCGAGCGTTTCCGTTTCGACTTAAAAAATAAAAAACGTACGCTAAGTGTAAGCGCCGGATAAAAATACTTGTTTTGTTTAGGTTAAATGAGAGGCCAATCACCAAACGAGGTGATTAGGCCTCTGCTTTTTTATGGACTTTACTAACTTTAAGTTCAATCTATTTCAAAATGAAGACGTTTCTGATATTTGCTTTTCTAATACTTGCCCTCCAAGTAGTAATGTTCTTTCTGATTCGGAAGAAAAAAAAGGAGGAGAAAGAAAATAGTGTTATTGAGCGCTACAACATCAAGACTCCTTCTGACGCCTTTAGATTAATACAGGATAACTCTATCCCCCAAGAAGACCGCGATAAGATAGAGGCTTTGTACAAAGGGGAGGAAAACCAATAGTCCTGCACGGCAGGGCAAGAAATTCAGCCCAATAGTTCCTTGAATCCTAGTTTCTACCTGCTATATTAATGGAATGATCCGTCAAGAATTGAAGAACTATATCGGTATGAATGACAATTTCCGATACAGAGGCGAGGAACAAACGCGTGTTGAAACATTTAGCGATGCGGTTTTTGCCCTATCAATAACGCTTTTAATAGTTTCAGCGGAAGTGCCTGATACTTTTTCTGAGATGAAGCTGTTCATTTATGATATTCTACCTTTTGCACTCTGCATTGCTTTTATCACCTATATATGGTACGAGCATTATCTGTTCTTCATTCGATTTGGATTCAGGAGTAAAACCATTGTTATTCTTAACACGGTATTACTGTTTTTTCTCTTGCTTTACGTTTATCCCCTAAAGTTTTTAGCAAAGTTCCTCGTGGCCATCTATGGCAACATGTTCATAAATCTGATGGGGATTACAAATTCAAAATTTCCATCTCCGGGTGATATGTTACAGAACCAAGAACTTTCTGAGCTTATGATAATTTATGGTTTGGGGGTAGCTTTCATATTCTTTGTACTCAGTCAAATGTATCGTTATGCTTTAAAAAAGAGAAAAGAACTTAAGTTGAATAAATTGGAGACTTTTGAAACGAACTCTGCTTTACAGTCTCAACTATTAATGGGCTCAGTACCCATACTCTCAGTGCTGGTAGCGGCTATCTTTGGCAATACATTAGCAGGCTCTATTGTTTCAGGATTTATCTACATGCTGTACTTGCCATTGTTTCCAATCTGGATTCGAGTTAGGAGTAAGAAAATGAGCAGACAATTCCCAAATATTAAATCCTAGCCTGATACGTATACAGCTGATAGTAGCGGCCCTTTTTAGCTATCAAATCATCGTGCTTACCCCTTTCCACGATCTCACCATTTTCAATTACTAATATTTGATTTGCCTGGCGAATTGTACTTAATCGATGAGCAATGACAAAAGTAGTCCTACCTTTCATAAGCTCCTTCAAACTGGATTGAATATACGTTTCACTTTCCGTATCCAGGTTGGACGTTGCCTCATCTAAAATTAGAATCCTAGGATCGGCCAATAGAGCACGAGCTATTGCAATCCGTTGTCTTTGACCACCTGAAAGCTTGACACCACGTTCTCCTATCAAGGTATCCAAGCCCTCATCGAAGCGGTCGGTAAATTCATTCACGTAAGCGGCTTTAACCGCAGTATCTAACTGCTCATTCGTAGCATCGGGTCTTGGAAATAGGATATTTTCTCGAATTGTACCTTCAAACAAAAAGTCATCTTGAAGGACAACACCTAACTGAGCCCGGAAACTTCGTAACGTGATCTCAGCAAGGTCTTGACCATCTACGGTAATACAACCGGATTCAGGATTTAGGAAGGACGAGGCCAGTCCGGCAATGGTGGATTTGCCACTACCTGATGTACCCACTAAAGCCGTAACTGACCCAGAAGGAGCACTAAAACTTATATTTTTTACAACTTTTTTGCCTTCCTCGTAAGAAAAAGAGACCTTTTCGAATTTCACCTCACCTTTAATGTGTGTCAGTTCAATATGACGTTCTGAACCGTCATCTTCCAAAGGCATATTCATAATTTCTTCAGTACGATCGAGTCCGGCAAACGCTTCGGTGAGTTGGCTGCCAATATTGCTCATTTGTACAATAGGGGCAATCATAAAGCCTAAATACAAGGTGAAAGACAAAAATTCACCAAAAGTGAGGTTGCCCTCCATGATCATATAGCCTCCAATACCCATGATTCCGGTGGAGGCCAGCCCAAGCAGAAAGGTGGCAGAACTAGTTACGATACTGGTGGAGACAAGACTCTTCTTTACGTTTCGGAAGAGTCGGTCTACACCATTTTCAAAGGTTTTGATTTCCTGAGCTTCTGCATTAAAACCCTTGATGACCCGCACCCCCCCAAGCGTTTCGGTAAGGCGACCCGTCACTTCGGCGTTAATCTTTCCCCGCTCCCGGAATATGGGGCGTATATATTCAAACGCTTTAAGTGAGATCACTCCGAATATTGTTACCGGTACAAGTACATAAAGTGTCATCATCGGACTTATGCTGATCAGCAAAAAAAGGGAAATAATAGAGGTAAGAATACCTCCGAAAAGCTGAACAAGTCCGGTGCCTACTACGTTTCGGACACCCTCTACATCCGTCATAATGCGGGAAACGAGCTCTCCGGTTTTAGTATTATCAAAAAAGCGTAAAGGTAACTGAATAATGTGGCGCTGTACTTTAGCCCTGAGCTGCGCAATAAGATGTTGAGCTTCCACACTTAATAGTTGAGTAAGTGAAAAAGAAGTTAGTGCTTGAATGGCAATGGCACTTACAACCACAATAAGCAGTGTCTTTAATTGTTCAAGGTCATTTTGCGGAATCACCTCATCCATGAGTATCTTGCTGGCATAGGGTAAAACCAGATTCGCCAACCGGCTGATAATAATGAGGATAAGACCTATCAAAACAAACTTTTTCCTTGGCCATACAATGGTTTTGAAGACATAGCCAATAGTAACCCTTGATTTACTCATATGAAGCCATCCGTAGATAAGAATAAATTCCTGGAGATCCGTTCAATTCTATGCTATCTAAAATATATTTTTTATTACGATCGTTTGACCATTAAAATCAACCGAATCTCCAGTCCGTCTAGAAATTAATTTTTTCCCGATGGGGGAGGATAATGAGATTGCAAAAAAAGTGTCCCCATTTAAAGTAAGCTTGCCAGCGCTCACGCTTATGTAATAGCTAGCTGTTGTAGTAGCAACCAACGCGCCAAGCTCAACTCTGTCCTTAATTTCTTCCGGTTGTATCATATGAAGCGTTTGTAAGAGTTTAGTTGCCTCTACCAGTTGAAAACTTTGGTTCTCAATTTCCAAATGCATCATAGCTTGGGTAGTTTCGTACTTATCACCCATTGAGCTTTTTTGATCGGTGGCTGAAGAGGCCTGTGCGCTTTTGATTGCTGATTGTATGGTGTCAATTTTTTCGGTTACAAAATGCATACATCTTTGGTACAATTCTTTTTTCAGGCTCTCTTTACGCATCATTTAAAGGGTGTTAGTTATGATGAAAGTTAATTGACTAAATGAAATAAAGGATATGGCAAAGGAAAGCAACTTTCTATCAACTGCTGATCAGGTGACAAGTTACGTAAATAGTTTGGATCTTCTACCCCATCTCGAAGGAGGTTTCTACAGAGAAACTTATCGTTCTGAGTGCTTAATACAAGCTAAGGATTTTAAAACCGAACGAAATGCATCCACCGGCATTTACTATCTCTTAAAAGCAGGATCCTTTTCCGCTTTCCACAGAATAAAGTCAGATGAGATGTGGCACTTCTATGACGGTACCGATCTTTCCATATACATGCTCGATGAAGATGGCCGTCTTGAAGTAACACGACTAGGACGAAATATCGAAGCAGGAGAACAGTTGCAAAGCGTTGTGCCTACCGGCAGATGGTTTGCCTCAAGGGTTGAGTCTGAAGGTGGTTTTGCATTGGTGGGATGTACGGTGGCTCCCGGCTTCGACTTTCAGGATTTCGAACTGGCTAAAAGAGACAATCTCCAGGCCGAATTCCCGCAGCATTCAGATTTAATAAAAAGTTTGACACGATGAGATTATTGATTAGCCTAGTAGTAGTAAGCATCCTCTCACCGGCCTTTGCACAGCAAAAAGACGAACGTGAGCAGCGAATCAAAGAAACCGAGGTTCCATCCTCAATTCTCGAAATGCTAGAACCTTACGTAAAAAATCTGAAAGTAAAATACATCTACGAAACCGATGGTGAGAATAGCTCGTACGAAGCAAAGTTCCGTTCCAAAAGTCGTTTTTTTAGCGTTGAATTTGATACCCTTGGAGTGTTGGAAGATGTGGAGATTGACGTGAAATATAAGTTCCTTAAGAAGGAAATACGAAAGACCATAGAGAGTTACCTTAGAAAGTCATCTTCATCGTACAAAGTCCTGAAATGCCAGAGGCAGTATGTTCATCAATCCGGAGAGTCTTCTGAAACACTCCGTCATGCAATCAATAATGAATCACATAGCCCCATTAATTACGAGTTGGAAGTGGACATGACCGTGCAAAAGGCACTAAATAGCTATGAGCTGCTATTTGATAATACCGGGACCTTTATTTCTAAGCGTTTGATAATCAATAGAGCTACCGATAACCTACTTTATTGATGCGAAACTTCCTTCTTGTCTGTTTAATGGCTGCAACGGCTATCAAGTCACATGCACAGACCGGTGAATTGGAAGCACATTGGGAGATTGCTATACCGGTCAGTTATAGTGTGTCAGAGCGGTGGAAGATGAACACCACTGTAACTTCAAGAACAGGTTTTTATCGGCAAGTCCAGGAAGCGGATAATGTAGAGTGGTTTGTGAACTTTCTGGAAGCCACACAGTACGCCACCTACCGAGCCAGTCATAAAATTTCGTTAACGGCAGGTTATCGGTACCGGTCGGTAAATCCTACGGAGGCGGCCGGAGAGCGTGAGCATCGACTTATCCAGCAGCTAGGTATTGTGCATTTAAGGGCGCCTACGCGAATCGCTAGTCGCCTGCAAATAGAGCAACGGTTTCGTACGGATGATTTTGCGCATCGTATTCGGTATCGTGTTTCGGGGGACCGACCTCTACAGGGGGAGAAGCTGGATGTGGGAGAGTTTTATGGTATTGTTTCAAATGAACTGGTTACACAATTTGGAAAGGAGGTAAACACCACAATGGAAAACCGTATTTCAGTGGGTTTTGGTAATAAATGGGGGCAAACTTCAAAAATTCAGCTTGAAGGACAAATCCGTTCGTTTGACGTTTTGGATAACCCAAGAAATACTTTTTTTCTTATGACAGGATTCTATTTCAATTTGGATTGATAAGTAAGCGCTTCCGCCAACTCGAACTTTTGACCCCGCTTTGGCATTACTACATGCTCAAAACCATGATGCTCCAAAGAGCCCTTAAAATTTTCCATCGCATCTTTATCCCCATGTACTAGGAATACTTTTTTTAATCGATGCTTATCTTGTGTTTTGAAAAATGACAGTAGGTTGTCGTAGTCTCCATGTCCGCTCAGTACATCCGTAGATAAGATTTGCGCATTTACTTTTATTTCTTCGCCGAATTTTCGGAAAGTAGATAGGCCGGCCAGCAATTTCCGTCCCAACGTGCCCTCAGCACAGTAACCAATAAAAAGAATGCTACAATAGCTGTTTTCCAGGTTGCGCGTAATATGGTCCTCCGATTTCCCTCCCTTCACCATCCCTGAAGAAGTGATGATAATGCAAGGTTCATTGTATCGATCGATCTCTTCAGCGCTGTTCATATCGTTGATGTAAATGAGATTATCAAAGTCAAACAGAGCACCATGCCTGTCATTAAATTCCCGGGCCTCCCTGTTCATAAAATCCACAAAGTCCTGATAGACCTGTGTGCTTTTACGGGCCAGTGGGCTATCGGTAAAAATCTTAATGGATGGTAATTTGCCCGCTACTCTCAATTTGTTCAGCAGAAACAATAAGGTTTGCGTACGACCGACACTAAACGAAGGAATGATCAACCTCCCTGGTATTTCAACACATGCTTTGTAGATGGTATCAGCAATAATCTTTTCCGGATTCCTGTGTTCATGTACCCGGGCTCCATAGGTAGTCTCGCTGATGATATAGTCTGCGGCCGGAATAGGTTCAGGATCGGGTAACAACGGGTAAGTTGGTCTACCGATGTCCCCTGAGAAAACGACCGTTTTGTCTTCCGCCTGAACTACAATATGTGCCGCTCCGAGCAAATGGCCGGCCTGACGAAAGTAAAATGAAAAAGAATCGCTGAGCGAATAGGGCTGTTCGAAATCAATGGGCCTGAAATAATCCAGACTTTCCTCTACTTCCCTGGGCCCGTAAAAGTCCGGGGTCTTCTTTTTCCGGGCGCGTTTTAGGTTGATTCTGGCGGCATCAAAAAGTAGGAGTCGACTCAGTTGATAGGTGGCATAGGTGCAATATACGGTGCCTGTAAACCCTTCCTTGACCAATAAAGGGATGAGGCCGCTGTGGTCTATATGCGCATGAGTAAGCAAGACCACATCTAAAGTTTTTGGATTAAAATTGAACGGATGTTGAAATTCATCCTGGTGCCTGGCTTCCAGATCAAAGCCACAATCGATCAGAATTCTTAGCCCCTCTACTTCCAGCAGGTACTTACTACCTGTTACTTGTTCTGTTGCCCCTAAAAATTGCAGTGTCATTTTCCTTCCCCCTCAAAAGACGAACAAAGAAATGCAATCTTGGGTTATTTTAGGTACAGATCTAGTACTATGTTTTGTCCATCTAAAAAAAGGGAATATCTCTCCAAAGAGGAAGCTGAAGAAGCACTGATCCAGCATCACGTTCGCTTTGATTTTCCCATCGGACAAGGCCCGGTTAATGTGTACAAATGTGAAATGTGTGAGACCTGGCATTTCACGAGTAAGGGTGAAGTGGCTGCCATTCTGAATGACCCTAACGTGAAAAGACGGATAGCGCGAGAGAAATTAGGGACACGGTGGAGCTATTAGTTCCCAAGTCTTTATTCATAGATAAAGTTATATGTATCATCATCTATGAGCTGTCCAAGCTCATACGATTTAAACCTTGTAGATAATACATTACCTTGACTATCGAAGGTATATTCCCACGTACTTTTTACGGCATTGCTATTTGTTTCACGTCTTAAATTTTGATCGAGATGTAATGGAAAGTGCTCATCCTCTTGAATAGCGTAATAGTTTTTAAAGGATTGAGGTACCTGAAGGTCAAAATGAGATATCGTCGAAAAATAGTTTTCTACTACATTGCCCTCTTTAATCAGAGCTAGAAAACTTTCGCCAACAAATATGCTATCATTCAAATATGCGACCGCAGAATTATTAACTTTTGACACTTTATCTCCTTCATACGTATAAGACAAATCAGTATTGCAAAAACAATTTGAGCGGACTAATCTGTAATTCTCATCATATTCGTAAGTTGCAAACACCTCATTGGTTTCAACAATATTAATACTGGTTATTACAGAGTCAGTATAGTTAAATTCCATTGATAGGAAATTCTTTGCTATGTTGTCAGGGATTCCGCGTTTAAAAATTGAGTGTTTGCTGTCTAAAATGGTCATCTTTAGCCGTTGTTGGTGTTATCACCAACAACATTTCTCACTCTTCAAATACTCCATATAATGCTTTAGGAAACTGAACTTAGTTTTTCCTTCTTCATAAAAAGAAGCCGAAGAATATTCATAGTCGGTAAAATCTTCCACTAAATTCCATTTACCACTAACCGGATTGGCATGGATGTAATCAAGTTTTTGTTCAATTACTTCTCGACTATACAAATCGATCGATAAGGCGTTCCGCTGCCAAAACTGGTATTTTCTGTCTTTGAGGTTTACTTCAAATTTCTGAAGTAAAGGTGACTTCATATCTTGAAGTCGAAACTTGATTTGTTGACCGGTAAACTTGAGAAAATCACGTTGCACATCTGATCGCTCAAAATGTTCATTTATTCGCCAGATCATGTGGAGATGATTGGGCATAATGACGAAGGCATACACTTCACATTTGTTCTTTGAAGTCAAATAATCAAGCGAGTCAATAATAATTTCCTTGTAAGAATCATTTTGAAGTATTGGTATCCATTTTAGAATCGTGGCAGTAAAGAATTGAACATAATGAAAAGGCATGGCTTAAGTTAATAGTTTGTTGGTGACAACACCAACAAGGGCGGAAACATCAACGAAATCATCCTCAACTATACCAATTGGAATAGAATCACTATGCGTTTCATTTTGGACAAGGCAGGAGTAGATTGTGACAAGCAATATAGCAGTTAGTAGTTCTTTCAAGATAGATTTTTGATTAATGCTCCGCTTTATCGCTTTTACATAGCCGTTGTTGGTGTTGTCACCAACAACATCTCGATATAACTTACTCACTCCATGGCGGCACCACATCATTCGCTCGAGCGTAGGCTATCAACTGCCCCATATGCTCACTCACGTGTGAAAGTGCAATTAGCATCACGCCTCGCTTGTTCATAGGCATACCCCCTGGAAACTCAACGCTGTCCAATAACTGATCATCTTTTACCGCCTTGGCCGAAGCCATTAAAAACTCATACGACTTCGCTAACGCGGCTTTGATATTTTCTTTGCCGGTTACAGATTTTTCATAGGTCATCAAATTCATATCCGATGGCAGCTCCGCACCCATTTTCATGGATAACCAGTAATTGGCGGAGGCCACGTGCATCACTGCTTCACCCGCTGATCTTACTTGATCCGAGGGCTTGTATCCGTATTTATCCTCTGGAATCGCTTCAGCCAGTTGACTCACTCGTTCGGCATAAAAACCTACTAATCCCATAATTTGGTCTTGGGCTTTCTGCTCTTCTTGAGCAAATAAGGCAATGGGAAAAGAGATCAATATTATCAATAACTTTTTCATGTCAGCTCATTTTGTTTTTCCAATGAAATTACTGCTTTTGATAGAAAATTACTACTGCTCAGTTACATACTGCGTATGTGCATGAATAAATTTCGAAAGTCAGATGTACGCTAAAAGTAATAACTTTGCTTAGAGTCAATGTTTGCGCTTATGAAGAAGAATTGGGTACTATTTGTCACAGTTTTTGTCACCGTCTTAGCTTACGGACAAGATGATCCTGAGGCAGCCCTTTACCAAAAAGCTAACCAAAAACTTGAAACCGGTAATTTTAAGTCGGCGATCCTGGATTATTCACAACTTATCAATTCCAAATTCTCCAATAAAGAGGTATTCTTAAAACGCGGGATTGCTAACTATAGAACCAAGGCCTACTCCGCAGCTATCGATGATTTTGATGCGGCTGAAAAAGGCAAGGTCATATCACCGGATGTGGCGGGCTTCCGAGGTATAGCTTATTATGAACTTAAGGAATACGATAACGCAGATAAAGACCTTTCAAAAGCCATTTCCAATGGCTTTAATCAACCGGAGGGTTTTTATTATCTAGGAAATACAAAGTTTAGGAATGAAGATTTTTCATCAGCAATAGAACATTATGATCGAGCTGTTTCATCCGGATTAAATAATGCCAGCCTGTTTAACAACCGAGGTAAGGCGAAACAAAACAGTAATGACCTAAAGGGCGCAATTTCAGATTACGACCGGGCCCTGCAAATTGATCCCAATCACAAAAAGGCCTTGGAAAATCGGGCTACTGCAAATTTCGATTTGGAGAACTGGGATAGGGCCGCTACGGACTTTGCTAACCTAGTAACTCTGGGCGAGATAACTGCCGAGGTCTTTGAGAAAAAGGGCATTTCACTCTACAAATCAGGACAGCTTGAAGCGGGTTTACTGGCTATGGAAAGTGCCCTTAAACGTGGCAGCAGCAACCCCGACCTGAGAGTTTACATCGGTAACGCCTATTTCGATCAGAAGAATTTCAATAAAGCGAAACTTATTTACGAGCAGGCACAGCGAGCTGGTGGGACGCATCCCGAAGTGTATATCAATCTAGCCAAAATCTATTTTGAAAATGAGCAGTATGCAGCTGTAGATGAGCTTTTGTCAGAGGCGCTCAGCAAGGGTAACAACGAAGCCGAGATTTACCTCAATCGGGGACTGGCCAGGTATGAGTTAAAAAGATACGACGAAGCACAGCCCGATCTGGATCGTGCGATTAGCGAAGGGGCTACCACCTATGATGCCTACACCTATTTAGCGAACCTGCAATTTCAAAAAGAAGAGTATCATTTGGCCATTGCAAACTATGACAAAGCCCTGGCCATGCAAAGTGATGATCACGTGATCTTCAATAATCGAGGTAAGGCGCAATTCAACCTGAATCAGTATGACGAGGCTATGGCAGATTACAATAAAGCCCTGGAGCTAAAGACGGACTACAGCAAGGCACTGGACAATCGCGCACAAGTCTATTACCGAAAAGGGAACTGGGAAGGCTTAAAAAGCGATCTCGAAAAATTGAAGGGGAAAGTGCCATTGGAAGGTGAGCAATATGCGCAATTAGGTACCGCCTATTATCAATTGCAGGACTATCCTCAAGCCGTAACTACCTTAAAATCTGCCATTCAGCGTGGCGCTGAAAGTGAGCCGTTAGTGGAAATGCTGGGAGTTGCCTTGTATCAAACAAAAGACTATAAATCCGCCTACTCCTACCTGGAAAAAGCGAAGGCCAACGGTTCTACGGTATCAGATTTAAATCTAATGCTGGGAACATCGGCTTACCAAAGTCAAAATTATGGTACGGCGGTTCAGTATTTAAGCCAGGCTACGGGAAGTGGCGGAGGGGACATCTACTTTATGTTGGGTACCTCAAAATACAACTCCGGTGATCAGGCAGGCGCTATAAATGACCTTGAAAAAGCGGTAAGTGCCGGAGTAACGGACTACGCTACTTTTAAGATCCTAGGAGATGTGTACTACAAAAATCAAGAATATGCAAGAGCGATCGGAGTATACGATAAGGCCGCTGCCATCAAATCTGATGATCACATTTTATTTAATAATCGGGGGAAGGCGAAGACGCTTGTAGGCAATACTTCGGGAGCATTGGCGGATTACAATAAGGCTCTTGAAATCAAACCTGATTATGGACGAGCTCTTTTTAACCGGGGTGAGGCCAGTTATAAAGACGGTGATTTTACTACGGCCGTTCAGGATTTAGAGCAGGCGAAAGAGGCATCAGGTATGACCAAACCTATCGTTAAGATGTTAGCCTTGTCCTACTACCGGCTCGGCAATACTGATCAAGCTAAAACCTACCTAGATCGTGCCATAAAGGAGGGCAGTTCTTCTGGAGAAGTCCATTATTACAGTGGATTGATAAGTTTTGAGCGTGATGATTTTAGAGCGACCGTAAAGGCCTTAGAAAATGCCAAAAAGTATGGAGCTGAGGCACCTGATATTGCTGACAAGATGGGTGCGTCTTATTTTGAGTTAGGCAATTACCAGGAGGCGCTTGCTAATTTCCCGACGAACACGAGTTCAGCCGATGTATTGGCCAAGATTGGAGTATCTCATTACGAACTCAAGTCCTATGAAGAGGCGGTGAGCTTTCTGAAAAAAGCAGTTGCTAAAGGCGCTTCGGATGCGCGTGTTTTGTACAATCTTGGTAATGCACAATTCAGGCAAGAAGATTACTCCGGAGCTATTCGATCGTATGATAAAGCCATAGCCGCAGGAGTCAGTGACGAGATCATTTATAATAATCGGGGGAAGGCGAAATTATTGGGTGAAGACTTCAATGGTGCCCTTTTGGATTTTAACAAAGCCCTGGAGATCAAGCCTGATTATGTGGTAGGGCTGAGAAACCGTGGTGCTGTAAATTATGAATTGGGTGATTACGACACTGTGATCTCTGATCTAAGTAGTGTGGTAGCTGATGGCAATGGTACTCAAGAGGAGTATCTGTACCTCGGCGTGTCAAAATTTAAAACCGGTGATCAATCCGGTGCGTTAAAAGACCTGGAAAAAGCACGTTCGTTAGGTGCAGATGGAGGCTTACTCTACTACGGTTTGGGTAACAGTCAGTATGCTTCCGGTGATTTTAAAAATGCCGCGACGAGTCTTGAGAAAGTATTGGGCACAGAATATGCAGATGGTGAGACTCTTCAGCATTTGGGTAATGCCCGATACCAACTTGAGGATTATAGCGGTGCCCTGGACGTATTAAAGCAGGCGGTAGCTTCGGGAGTGGATAATGCGGAAACTTATCACAACCTGGGCCACGCTCATTATGAAGCTAAAGATTTCGAAGAGGCGATTTCTATCATCAATAAAGCAATTGCCAAAGATGGTGGTTATGCCACGGCCTACTATCATCGTGGCAACGCTAAGTTTAGGCTCAAGAATTATGAAAGCGCAATTTCGGATTACGACCTGGCCGTTAGTAACGGCTATGAGACCGCACTTATCTTTAACAACCGTGGTAAAGCCAAGCAACTTTTAGAACGCTATGATGAGGCGATCAATGATTTTGATCAAGCTATTACAATTGACAATACCTACGCTAAAGCTTATCAAAATCGTGGTGAAACCTACTACAAGAAAGAAGATTTTGATGGCGCAATCGAGAGTTTGGCACAGTTCAGAAAGATGTCTGACGAAGAAAACCCTGAGGTGATCTACTATTTAGGAGAGGCTTATTATGGTTTAGGTGATTACGTAAGAGCGCTTTCTTATTACGATAAGGCGGTAGAACTGGGAAATAAAGATCCTGAACTACTTGAGCATCGGGCAAAAGCGCTAATTGAAAATGAGGAATATGGTGCAGCGATTAAAGACATTGGACAGCTGATTGGCTCGGGAACGCAGTCAGCTTCTCTGTATCTGAGTCGAGCGACTGCATACACCTTCATCGGTAATACCAGAGCAGCACTTACCGATCTGGATAAAGCTATTGAATTGGACAATAATAACCCCAACGCCTACTATAACCGAGCTTTTATTAAGGAAGAGGCAGAAGATTTTGAGGGTGCCATGAGCGATTACAATCGAGTGGTGCAATTAAGTCCTGAAGATGACCGAGCCTATTATGATCTTGCGAACACAAAAGTGGCCGTTGGGGATTTTGGTGGGGGATTAGGCCCCATTAATAAAGCCATTGAGCTCAAGCCCAACGAGTCATCCTACTACAAAATGAAAGGGAATATTCAATATCGTATGAACCAGCCGAGTGGTGCATGTAAGAGCTGGCAGAAAGCGTTGGAGTTGGGTGATAAAAAAAGTCAGTACAACCTGGATCAGTACTGCAAATAATCCAACTTTATCTAAAATCTTACATACCCGGTTCCCACCCAATACGTTAGCCGTATACATAGCCAAAATGGATTGACTATGAGAAGTTGGCTGGTTCTCCTATTGTGTGTGGGTACCTGTTGTCTCCGCGCGCAAAATTTTCAAACTAAAATCACAGGTGTAGTTAATGGCGATACCTTCGAATTCCTCGATGAAGAAAAAGTAGTGGTGCGTGTTCTGCTGAGTGAAGTAGATGCACCCGAAGTGGGTCAAGAATTCAGTGATGAGGCCTCTGCGTTTTCGAAGAAATTGCTCTTGAAGAAAAAAGTTACCGTTGAATACAAGGGCAAGGACTTCTTTGGAAATAAGTTAGCTATTATCACCCTGAAGAACGGACGTAAAATTCATGATCTGTTGCTGGAAAATGGATTGGCCATGGTGCGAGAAAGAAAAAAAGATCCTCAACTACTTAAAATCCAGCAACAGGCCAAATCATCAAAAGTTGGTGTTTGGTCTATAAAAGAACCCGTCACCCCGTGGGTTTACCGTAGACAACAAACCATGCGCCAAGCAAAGTCGAGGTAATTACCTAAAGTGTCGCCATGAAGTTATAAAAACGTCATAGTAGAGATCAAAGGGTTTTCAAGGTAAGGCACACCATTGCGTAAATATTTGTGATTGGCACTTTATGTTTTGCTTTCCATGAAATAATCACGCACCGAAAAGCAATGGAATACATACCATAGCGAGCTGGGATGAAAAGAGAGTTAAGCGTTTTCTTATCGGGCTCACTAGTTATTTTATTTTCAATAAATTTTGAAAATAAGAAAAATAGCATATCTTTGAAGCATGGATTATGAAGAAGGAAAGCATAAGTTCATCCAGGCTTGGGGAACCTTGGGATCGAGTTGGGGGATCAACAAAGTGATGGCGCAGATACATGCTTTACTGTTGATTTCGCCCAAATCCATGACTACTGATGAGATTATGGAGGAGTTAAAGATATCACGAGGCAATGTGAATATGAATATTCGAGCATTAATGGAATGGGGTATCGTGGAGAAGGAGCTGATCGTAGGTGAGCGGAAGGATCACTATCGTGCTGAAAAGGATACCTGGCAGTTGGCACGACAAGTATCACGCGAAAGGCGAAAAAGAGAGATTGAGCCGATCTTGAAAGTGTTGGGTGAGGTACAGACTGTATCAGGGAAGTCGGATGAAATTAAAGAGTTTAAAACGGTAACGGCCGATCTGAAAGACTTTTCAAGCAAGATTGATGGTGCACTGGATAAGTTCACTCGTTCTGACAAAAATTGGTTTTTCAAGATGCTGTTGAAATTGTAACCTTTTTATTTGAACTGTATTTTCAATAATTTTTGAAAAAAATGAATATCAAAAGAGGACAAATCGAAAAACTTCTTACCTACTATGAGGACGCAGGTCCGGATTACGGTCATTGGAGTAAAAATTTTAATATGCATTTCGGATATTATCAGTGTGGAATCAATCCATTCAATCGTGAAGCGCTTCTTGATAATATGAACAAAAGGGTTTTTGAAGAACTCCATCCAAAGGACTTTTCAGGTACTCTTTTAGTAGATCTGGGCTGTGGGCTTGGTGCTACTTTACGCTCTTTTCGAAAGACCATTATAAAAACCAAGTTGACTGGGGTTACGATTGTACCTTGGCAAGTTGAGAAAGCCAGAGCGCTAAATCACCTGGATGAGCGTAACCATAATATCAAGATCTTAACGGCTGATTATTCCGATACACCTTTAGAGGATAATTCGGTTGATTATATCGTTGCCATTGAAAGTGCATGCCATGCCTCCGGACCATCAAAATTAGTTTTGCTCAAAGAAATGCATCGCATACTAAGGCCCGGCGGCCGGTTTGTTATCGCAGATGGCTTTAGAAAAACGCATAGAATGCTAAAAGGAATATTGAAAAAGGCGTATCAAACGCTGTGTAGTTCCTGGGCAATTGAACAACTGGGTAACATTCTGGAAGTTGAAAAATCGCTCAAAGCATTAGGTTTTGTGGAACTTCATAAACGGGACATTTCCTGGCGCGTGGCTCCTTCTGTGGCCCACGTGCCCGGCACTGTGTTCACGTTTTTAATGAAACAGCTTTTTGATAAAAATTCCAAAATGACCCCTCAACGTTGGAACAACCTCAAGTCACCCTTGCTCACGATGTTCGTCGGACTTGCGCGTAAAGAGTTTGGCTATTATATGATCAGCGGCACAAAAGCACCTGAGCGTAATCATAAGCTGTTTTTATTTGAATAGAATTTTCAATTTTTTCTGAAATAAATGAATATAAATTTAAACCCCTAATATCATGAATTACGTTATTTTAAGTTACACCCTTTATCTTCCCATTACCATTTTACTTACGGTGTGGGTGGCACGTACCCTTTTCAAAAATGGGCGTATCTTCTTGATTGAAATATTCAAGGAAGATGAACTTCTGGCGGACAGTGTCAATCGGTTATTGCTCGTTGGCTTCTACCTTATCAACATCGGTTATGCCGTTTATACGCTCCGTATCTTGGATGAGATAAACACCATTCAGTTGGTTATTGAAAAATTGAGCCTAAAGATTGGCGCTATCATCCTGATCCTCGGCGGAATGCACTTTTTCAACCTGTTTGTATTCTTCAATCTCCGTAAGAAAGCTCAAAATCAATAGTTATGCTGAAGCTTAATTTTTATTTACAGATTGTTTTTGCAGCTATACTCGTGGTGATTTTATTGGTGTCGCTTTTGAATCTTGATTCGGGTTTACTGTTCGCTGTGCTTTATTTGCAAATTCCTCTGGGCGTATCACACGTGCTTGGTGGGATTCTTTTAAGGGTATTCCAAAAAAAAGAACGAAAGCATCTAAGTGTGTACCTGTTGGCGGTGGTTCTCAACCTGGCTCTTATTCCTTTGAACGCATATATGTTTTCCTCAGTGAAAGAGGCCGTAATCATGCTGTTGGTAGTGGCTCTTCCCTGGATTTTAGCCTCCTACTATGGATTTATCTCGTACCGGTTATTTAAAAACAGTCATGGATAAAATTATCATAGCCGGAGGAAGTGGTTTTCTGGGCCGATGCCTGGTGCAACACTATCACGGCATCAAAGAGATTGTGATTCTTTCTAGAACGTTTACGGCAACTCCCGGGGCAAAAGTCGTAGTGTGGGATGCTCGAGGTCAAGGTGCGTGGTCTGAGGAATTGGAAGGTGCGAAAGCCGTGATCAACCTTTGCGGTAAATCGGTAGATTGCCGTTATAACGAGAAGAATAAGGCTCAAATTTATTCGTCCCGCTTACACTCCACAAAGGCGATTGGCGAAGCCATACGGAGATGTCAAAGGCCACCGGAAGTTTGGATCAATTCTTCATCAGCTACCATTTACCGCCATTCTGTAGATCAGCCTATGGAGGAGGAATTTGGTGAAATTGGAGCTGGATTTTCTGTAGATGTGTGCCAAAAGTGGGAGGCCGAATTCCATTCATTCGAGCTTCCTAACACACGAAAAATTGTGGCCAGAACGGCCATTGTGCTTGGCCGTGGAGGTGGCGCTCTCCAACCTCTCCGCAGACTTGCCCAATTAGGTCTGGGCGGTTACCAAGGGTCGGGGAGTCAAATGGTCAGTTGGTTGCATCAGGATGATTTTACTTCTATAGTTGATTATTTCCTAGTGAATCCACTTTCAGGCGTGTTTAATTTAGCAGCACCCCATCCAATTACTAATAAAGAATTTATGAGCGCATTAAGAAAGGCGGTGGGTATCTCAATAGGCATACCCACGCCCGCTTGGTTACTTGAGATCGGTGCAAGAATTATTCGCACCGAGACGGAGTTAATTTTGAAGAGCAGGTATGTAGTTCCTAAACGGTTAACCGACGAAGGTTATCTCTTCCAATTCGAGACTGTCGGTCACGCCTTGCAGAACTTAATATAATACACTAAGATTTCCGAAGTTTTCGAAACTTCGGAAGTCTTGTATCCAACAAATATTCATTTATGAAATTTAATAACATGCTTAACATCAGCGGATGGGTACTACTGTTCTTATCTATTCTTCTATACTTACCTACTTGGGGTGGGTCATCATATTTCCTTGTTCTAGCTCTACCTTTTGTGATCTTGAATTTATTAACTAAAAATAAACCAAGGAGCCATAAGAACTTTTTAGGAGTAGTGCTTTGGGTTCTGGTGGCATTACTATCCTTGTATCAAACGCGGAGCATTGTCCTACATGTCAAGGGGAATCCCGAGGAGATTTATGTTCTCACAGATGTTTGTGGAGCACCGAAAATTCATTCATATTTTAAGTGGAATAGCCATACAGTAGTTGATAGTTCATTTATTTTATATACTTCCTCTAGTGAATTTGACTTGCGACATGTCAATTTTAAGATTAAAGACCATAAGAGTAAAAATATTGGGCCAATGGGCACAGCTTGGGATATTGATGATGGTGGTTCTTTGATTACGTTGAATACAAAATATTTTGATTATTCGAAATGGTCCAGGGAGACGAATTCTTCAATATTTACTGTAGTTGAAAAGACGTAAAACGAACTATGTTCAGATTAAGTCGGAATAGAAACTATGTGTCTACCAATATCATGGGTCACAATAATTCCCTACTTTTAAAGTTTTACATTAAACGTGTGATGCGATATTTTACTTTGATTGTTATTTGCCTTTGCTGCATGACTGGGTTTGCGCAGAAAAAGAAAAAATTCAAAAGTGAAGAAATACAAAGTAACTCTTTTGAACCGTATGCTCCCGTGGAAGAAAAGGCCGAAAAACGAATGGTCAAAAAGGCCAAAAAGAGCTCCTATCGTGCGGCCTACCATAAAAATTTGAATCAGAAAGTAAAGGACTTTGAGGGCAGAATGAAGGCAAATGCCAAAGAGGACCGGAAACTGGCCCGAAAAATGCGCAAGCCTCAATATTCAGATCCATCTTATTTCGGACATAAGCGTAAGCCCAAGAAACGCCCAGTGGGAAAAAGAAAGTTTTGCAAAGAATGTAGCCGTGTTCACTAATCTGATCAATTGAATTGATCAAAACTAATTCTTGCACTACCTTAAAGGTATGCAAAACATCAACCGTTTCATTGAACATACTAATCTGAAACCCACGCTAACCGGCAGGGACGTGGACCTCTTGGTGAAGGAAGCAAAGGATCATAATCTGCTGGGGATTTGCGTACCTCCTTTTTGGGTAAAGCGGGCGAAACGAGAGATAGGTGATTCCGACGTTCAACTGGTTACGGTCATTGGTTTTCCTCTGGGTTATAACATGACGGAGACCAAGGTAGAGGAAATGAAACTCGCGATCCGTGATGGTGCGGATGAGCTTGATCTCGTGATTAATTCTTCGGCCTTTAAGGATGGCATGAATTGGCCGAAAATCGAGATCGCTAAATGCAGCAAGTTGGCGCATGACGAGTATAAGATGCTAAAAGTGATCATTGAAACTGCTTATTTGACTGATGATGAAGTTAAAATCCTTTGTAGGATATGTGCTGATGCGGGAGTAGATTTTGTAAAGACGTCCACGGGCTTCGCACCGGAAGGAGCTAAGGTGGAGCACATTAAACTCATGCGTGCAGAACTTCCGTCCAATGTGGGGATAAAAGCTTCTGGAGGTATAAAAACCTATATACAAGCAGTGGAACTAATCAACGCCGGAGCAGATCGAATAGGAACTTCATCCGGAGTTGAAATTACCCAAGGAAGAGTCGTCAGACCACTCTAAGTGGTCAGACGACTAAGCTTAGTTTCGATATAGTATTAAGACAAAGTGAAACACTACAATATTTCAGTATTTGGTAAAGTACAAGGTGTGTTCTATCGGGCTAGTACCAAAACGAAAGCCCTTGAACTAGGGATTAAAGGATTCGTGAAGAACCAATCCGATGGCTCGGTTTATATTGAAGCTGAAGGCAACGAAGAGAGGTTGAAGCAACTGGTAGAATGGTGTAACCGGGGGCCATCAAATGCCGTTGTCACGCAAGTGAAGGTCGCAGAAGCTGAAGCCGTGGGATTCGATAAGTTTGAGACGCAATACTTTTAAAAATAATTATTCTTAGAAACAGTCGTCTGACCACTTGGAGTGGTCTGAGGACTAAAACTAACCATTTTAAAATGAGATTTATTCCCGGAGAACTATACCACGTCTACAACAGAGGAAATAACTAGCAGCGTATATTCTTTAATAACCCTAACTATCAATTCTTTCTAAGGAAGATAAAGAATGAGCTTACTGGATATTGCGATATAGTAGCCTACTGTTTAATGCCAAATCACTATCATTTACTTATTGGGGTTAAAGATGAAAGTTTCGATACGGACATTCATCCCTTGGTTCGTAAAATTGGCACGTTGCAAAGCTCTTATACCAGAGCTATAAACATCCAGAATAATACTAAAGGCTAACTGTTTCAACAAAAAGCAAAAGCTAAACATTTAGGTGAGCAAAATCAGGCATTTATCTGTTTTCATTATATTCATCAAAACCCAATCAAAGCCGGTTTGGTAAGTGAATGAAGTGATTGGGAATTTAGTTCTTTTAATGATTATGTTGGAAAGAATTCAGGATCTATCAATATGAATTTGGCATATGAGTTACTTGATGTTCCTAGGGATATCGAAGGGTTTATCAAACAATCCAAAGATGTTATGTTGGAGGATATTGGAGATAAAATATTCTAGGTAAAATTAGCCTTAGAAACAGTCGTCTGACCACTCAAAGTGGTCGGACGACTCATTTAGAATTACGCCATCATTTCTTCGAGGGCCGGAAGACTAAAACTATTTATTCAAAACACTATCAATCTGCTCTACTACATTTCCGACAATCTCATTAGGTATGGGTACAGTAAGATTGTAGTGGGATATCTTCCAACCCTCAAGAGTCCTGGTCAAGACGCCTGTTCCACGTGAGGGTCCCAAATTAGGAGTATCCAAAACTTCATCGAACCAAGAAGTCCTTCCGTCCTCCGAAAAATAAACCACTCGTTCTGTGGCTTTGAAGCTCCAAGCGCTTCCTCGATCAAAGTAAGGTTTACTCCAGGGCTTAAATTCTGCAATGGTCCAGCGCTCGGTCGCATCCGTACCCATGAAAATAGAGCTATCGTTTTCGAAATAGCTGAAGTACTTTTCAAAATCAGCATTAGCAGCCGCTTTGTGCCAATCGTCTAAAAGGCTGTGAATATCCTCAACTGTGGGCTCTTCATACTCTACTTTCACACCCGTGCTACAGCCTGCCAGAAGTAATAATACGGGAATTAGTTTTTTCATAGTTTGTGCCTCTAGAAAGTTCCGCTTTGTCTGAAACCTAGTCGTCTGACCACTCGAAGTGGTCTGACGACTAAAACTCTATTCCTCCATCAATTCCAATCCAGGATCAATCCCTTTCTGCACGGCAGGTACACCTTCCGCCATCCACTTCGGCATGGGCTCATCTTTAAGGTAATGATCGAAGAACTGCTGCATTCGGACGTTGAAATCACGGATGTTTTCCCATTTGGTAGGCCAGTGTGGTTCCCCATTGTAGTTCAACATCCAAGACGGTTTACCTAACCTTCTAAGGGCTACGTACATTTCTATGCCCTGGTACCAGGGTACATGTCCGTCTGCATCATTGTGCATTAATAGTAATGGAGTCTGGATTTTGTCAATATAGAAGATGGGTGAATTCTCGATAAATCGCATAGGGTATTCCCAAAGTGTTCCACCAATTCTACTTTGCGTATGCTCGTATTGGAACATCCTGCTTAACCCGGTCCACCAACGAATACCGCCGTAGGCACTAATCATATTTGAGACCACAGCCCCCGCTTCTGCGGCAGCGAAAATATTAGTTTTTGTAACCAGGTAAGCGGTTTGATAGCCGCCCCAGCTATGACCTTGAACACCCAGTTTTTTCTCATCTACGAATCCTTCGTTAATCAGTTGAGTGACTCCGGGTATCACCGCGTTATAGCAGCTTTCCCCGGGATAACCCGTGCGATAAACGATGTCCGGAATGAATACAATGTACCCACGACTGGCATAAAAGGCAGGATTTACAATAGACCGAATGGGCACTATGCCCCAATGGCGGTTTAAATTATTTGAATTTCGCTCATAGAAATACGTGATCATGGGATACTTCTTACCGGGATCAAAATTCTCAGGCTTATACAGCAATCCCTCTAGCGGAACTCCATCCAGCGAAGTCCAGTTATACAGCTCTACAGTGCCCCAGTTATATTCACTCATATTTGGATTAGCGTTGCTCAGCTTCGTCACTTTTTTAAAAGAAGCGGTACTGGCGAGCAAGTTGGGAAACGTAGAATGATTCTCCTTTGTAAAAATCAACTCGCCACTTTTTTCAGCTTTGATAGGTCGGCGATAGCGATGGTCATCAAAGACTAGTTTTTTCAGGGATTTCCCCGGTTTAAGCTCATAATAACCGCTGTTTCGGGTCACCTCACTAAAGGCACTTACTAACAATAATTTATAGTTGATGCTTTGTTCTTCCCGGTCGAGGTCTAGGTAACGATATTGCATTCTGTCACTTCTGCCGTTGGTCAAATTAACTGGGGCTTGAACACCTTCCGGATCTGTCTGCCAGATGTCGTAACGATCGTAGATCAACATATATTTATCGTCTTCAGTCCAGCCTGCGATGCCGTATGCGCCCGGAAGATTAGGGGCATCCATAAGCTCGTTGGCCATAGACGTGGGGATGTTTTCCGAGGCTTTCACCATCTTTTGGGAGCCATTATTGAAGGTATACCAGACCGAGTCTTCTGCATTATACCAATAGCTGTATTTCCCGTCCGGAGAGATATTTCCGAATCCTCTTACGTCGTTGGCAATTTGCGTTTTATCGCCGGTTTTGAGGTTGATCAGATAGTAATCATTATGACGGGGCCAACCCTCCCAGGAGATAAACTGTTGGTAGGGCAGATCAGAAATACCTAACGCATAGTCACTTGCCACATGTTCATCCACCCGTACATCAGGAACCGATGCTGTGGCCACTTGTATGATTTCGAAATCTTCAGTGTCCATCCAGGCCGTATAGCTTTGTTTTTTATCGTCTTCTACTTCTATATTCTGTTGCGTATGTAGACGGCTATCTTGGTAACTCCAAATTTCTACCTGCACCATTTCTTCAGGAAGTAGCGTAGTATCCTGTACAATAGGCTGTGGCGAGGTGCCAAAAAGAAGGCGCGAGCCATCATCTGAAAATGAAACGTTACCATTTTCGCTCACGACCCAATCAGGCGGGATGTTGTTGCTGTTTTTATCCGCTTTTACCGTAGCCGAATCAAGCCCTGTTTTCCAGTACCTGAGTTGAAAATTGCGGATAAGCGCTTTTGTAGTATCTAGGTCGGACAAGAAAGCCGCTTGCTGACCGTCCTTCGATAAGGCTAAATGCTTGTATTTTCCTATTGCTCGGGTTAGGGGTGTTCTTGAGTTATCACCCAGATCGATATGATACACTCCTGGTAAGATTGTACTATCTACACCCGTAGTAGAGTATAACAAAACTCTACCTTCTTTGGCAAATACATAATCCAAAACGTACCTGATGGTGTCTTGCACATCATTTTCGAGATTTCTTACGATTAAATGATATCCGTTCTCCTTGTTCACTTTCTTACTTTTTTTCGTTTTGGATTTCTTCACATCGCTGGTATCTGATTTTGCGGTATCCTTTTTCGCCTTGATCTCTTGTAATTGATAGGCCAAATAACCGCCCCATTTTTCAGGAATCTTGTGCCCTTTTACATCTGCAATTTTGGTTAAACTATTTTTTGATAGGCTGTAAATGCCGAGACTGTCTTTGGGGAGATCTTTTTTCTTTACTTTATTCCGCCTCATTTTATTCAATGAATCTAAGGCGGGCTTAATATCAAAAATAAGGTATTTGGAGTCGTAGGTAATGGTAGAATTTTCTGCACGCGGCATGCTGAGTAATTCTTTACCCTGAACGGTGGTGACTTTCATAATTTGATCCCCCTTGCCCGGAGCCAGGTGGTAAACCACCAAGTTGCCATCCGTAGATATCTTTTCGTTTCGTATTCGATTCCAGGTATCAAAATCAGCATGCTCCATCTGCCTTTTTTGCGCAATGCAGTAGGTGGAAAGTAGTGATAGTAGAATAGTGGAGTAAATGTATCTTTTCATAACATGCTTGCTAGATTTAGCATGCAAGATACTATCGGAATGTCGGAAATTGGAAAGCTTTTTATTTGAGAGGTTTACTGCCGACCTCTCCCAAATTCGAAGCCTAGGTTAAGACTAAAAAAGTTAGCAAGATCATTTCCGATGAAATTCATTATACTGCTCATTCTCAGGTGAACCGCGTTTATACCTACCCGAGGCGCGAAACCAAAGTTAGTAAGCGAGCTATTTAGATCCCCGACACTTATCGAGGTGGTACTTACGTTTACCCCGTAGGACTGTCGCTAGAAAACACCTAGCCCAAAACCCACGAAAGGACGGACCTGCGCGGTATTAAAAAAGTACTCCGTTACCAACATCATTTTTCTCACACTAGTGGAGGAAATATCTATCTCCTGAGCATTGACGGTAATGTCCCCAGAGGAGAATCCGGCAGATTATAGCCGTAAACCAAAAGTAAGATGATCATTTGAACTGAATCGAGGTTCGAGATACCCGCCAATACCACTGCCTGATGTAGTACCCAAGGCTGCGGTGAGGTTCATTCCAACCTCTACTTTAAAAGGTTTGAACTCCTGGGTATGCAAATTAATTGCCGACAAAAAGGTGATAATAATCAGTAATAAAAAATTTTGTCATGGGTTGAGTTTTGATGTTAACTGCTCAAAAGACGACTCTTTAAAAATAGGTTGCCAAAGGATATCGGTAAATGACCTGAAAAGCTTACCACATTAAGAAATGCCAACTAGCTCCTTCCAAGTTCCTTTTAACCGGTTGTATTTGATGGTACTGGGAAGTGCTTTCCACCAATATTTGTTTATTTCAACGGTAAAAGAGGGCTGCATATAGCAGTTAATAGTACAACCTTCACATTTCGGAAGCCGGCCTTCCAAGGCCACTAATTTTTGAACCTCTTCCGAGCGGTAGAGATCTGTAAGGTTATTTTCAATGGGAATTTCTTTGATACCCAGGTGGTAACAAGGTAGCACCAACTCATTTTTTGGTGAGATAACAATAGTCGAACTTCCCGCTTTACATATAGGATTACCCACGTGATTGCCCCCGTCCTTTCTTAGCTGAATGAAACCTTCATTTAGATAAACACCCGGTTTCTTACCCCATTTTGACAATTGATCAAGCGTTTTCGATGACATCACTGTTCCCGTATCCACATCATTGTAGTCAAAAGCTGGATTCAAAATTAAAATCAGATTATTTGGTCGGCAGATCTTCTGATAAACTGTCTCAATTTGGTTTATATTATTCTCAAAAACGGTGAAAATAATATCGGGCCTTTCACCCAACTCAGTTGCGATTTGAATGGATTTCATCACAGATTTGAAACAACGTACCCCTCGTGATTCGTTGTGTTCCTCCTCGTAGGGCGAGTCCAGCGAAAAGTGAAGCATGTCAATCTTCCCCTTGAGTTTAGCTGCCCACTTTGGATAAAGTAAGCAATTGGTAGTAAGTGTAGTGATAAATCCAAGTTTTTTGGCCAGAGCTAGGAGTTGATCAATTTTCCGATGCAGCAGCGGTTCTCCACCGGTAAAGTCGATGACTTTAACGCCCAGTTCTTTAAGGGCTCTTAAGTTTTGTTTGGCAGAATCAGGGTCTACATAAGGCGAGGGGCGTTCCCAAATATCGCAAAACCCACACTTTGCGTTGCATCGGTAGGTGACATAATAATTACAAAGTACGGGATGTGAAATAAGCCGCATGATCCTGAAGATACCAGCAAAAGTGGCAAAAGGAAAGCCTATGAATGCGTAATTTGTGGTTGGAAAGAAAATAAGTTAGAAAATGGAAATTACATCAATCTTTGAGTTAGAGTCAAAGGAAGTTATGCCGGGATTTAAGGGCAAGTTTATACATTCGGAACAGATGACTCATGCATATTGGGATATTGAAGCAGGTGCAGAACTACCGGAACATTATCATGTGCATGAGCAGGTGGCGAATATCCTTGAAGGTGAGTTTGAATTCACGGTGAATGGTGAGGTTAGGATCTGCAAAGCCGGTGATGTGGTGGTATTAAGGTCCAATATTCCTCATTCGGGCAAGGCACTTACTGACTGTAAAATACTAGATGTGTTTTCACCTAGAAGAGAAGATTTGTGATGAGGCCAATTAGATCAACGAAATTTTTTTTGATGGAAAGTAAGTCTTTTCTGCGGGGGGTGGTACTAGCTCAAAACCCCTGTTAAAACATCATTATCGCCATTTAAAGTAGTTTTTTACATAAAAAAGCGATTTTATCAGCAGTGCCTTTCAAGAATATGAGCAGTTAAAATCTTGGGCGAGATAGGTGATTTTACTTATTAAAAAATGCACGATTTAGCGGATTTCACAGACACTCATTCATGGTCATATTTGCATCATGATGTTATTTATAGTGATACCGATCGTTGTTCTGCTCCTGTTTTTAATGGTGAGCAAATTTTTTACAGACTGGAGCCTTCAGCAGGTAGCCGGTGTTTCTGGAGAGATAGCCACGACCACCTATAAGTATATTGAAAGTCCAGTACTAAATGAGTATGTAAAACCGAGTGAGGTCATTAACGGTACTATTTCCACAAAGGATCATGATGATCCTACCGATAATTTTGATCAATCCGCCTTGGATGAAGGGTTTGACGCGATAAACAAACTCTTCTTACAAAATTCTACAAGCGAAAATATTAATCAACGTGTGCTCAGTCTGCTTTGCAAGCAACTAAAATGTTATCATGCTGCGCTTTATAAGGCTGATGAAGACAAAGAACAATTATCATTAATTTCTGGGTACGGCCTTACGCAATCATCGGATAAGGAAAACATAAACTACGGTGATGGAATGATAGGTCAGGCTGTTCTCGATAATGAGCTGATCATTTTACGAGAAGTGCCCTCAGGATACGTCAAAGTGGCTTCCGGTTTGGGACAAGTAGATCCGCTGTGGATAGGTGTATTTCCACTTTCATTTAAAGGTAAGGCCCATGGGGTAATGGAACTTTGCTTTCTTTATTCCGAGTCACAAACAGTAAAAACGCACCTGGAAAAAGTAGCTGAGCTTTTTGGCGCTCATTTCTTTAATCAGAAGGTACTCGCTAAGCAATCACAACTGAAGCAATTAGAGGAAGAAAAGATGAGGAGCGAGGCTATTTTAGAGGGATGCGCAGACGGTTTCATTGGCTTTGATCGCAACGGCATCATTGATTTTTGTAACAAGTCGGCGGCAGAGCTCTTACGGCTTGATAAGCGTAACATACTGGGTCAAAATATTCGTGACTTACTGGAAGTTGGTATTGATCACGTTGATGACAATACTTACACGCTTACCTATCATGGTGATGAAGATGTAATCCTTGAGGAAAAAACGGAAATTCAGTTTACCGATGCACATCAAGAAGAGATTACGGTCTTAGTTACGGCTAACACCATCGCGGTTGCAGATGATATTCTGTTCACCTTATTCCTTCAGAAGATTTCAGTCGATTTATTTTAATGCATACACTGTTGACGATATCGACTTCTACTATTCCTAGTATCTTGAAGGCTTTCGAGTCTCTCGATAGATCTTTAGAACGTATTGAGCATTACGCCTGCGAAGATTTCAGATCGACTAAGAATATACTAGACACGCTAGATCAGCTCAAAATAGAGCATATAGTCTCTAAAGAAGCAAAGGAACAACTCTCTGCAATAATTAGTAACCTGCAATACGTAGATGTCCTACAACAGAGGCTCTCTCATGTGCTGAGCATTAACACTATTTTAAAAGAAGAGTTAATTGATTTTAACGAAAGTTCAAAGGGTTCGATTATAGCTTATCAGATGGTCGTGCAATTAAACTTAAAACAATTTCACGACGCTGTGGATCGCTATCTGCACACCACTGATGCCGTTCATAACGCACTCACGGAGATATCGAAAAATCACAAAATGCTGTTTTTGCATATTCCGGAAACCCGAATGCTGTATAAATATAATTCAGAAATTCTTAGAGAGGCTACTATTGTCAGTGAAATTCATGTGAAACAGCTCTTGAAGTACCGTCATGCTTCCGCTTTTGTTGCGAAAGAATACGTCTCACAAGTCAAGCATATCGCCAGTTTCTACACCATGGAACAAGAACGCATTGTTCTGGACTCCTTTCTTAGGGGAGAAATGGATTATGAACAAGGCTACGATCTGGACTCCGATAAAGAACAAATAAGTCTTTTTTGAAATGAAATGTTTAAAAACAAGCCTGAGAAAGAATGTATTAAAACTCGTGTTCAGTGGGTTTCTTGAAGCTCGAAATTTGTCTGAAACGCAAGTTGAGATTTTAAAGCAACTGAAGAAATCGCCGGCAAAGGTGATAGTAGAAATGAAAAAATATGAAAAAGTCGATTTTGCCTTTATCCAGTTGTTACTGGCCTTGCAAAAAAACTTAAAAGCAATGGATGTTGAATTCGACTTCAAGCTAAATTTTTCCGAGGAAGATGCAGATCTTCTCTCGAGGTTACACATCAAAAATATATTAGAAACTAAATCTTAAAATTATGAACGTATTAGTTGTTGACGATTCTGAAAGTATCCGTGAGCTAGTGGGCATGACCCTAGAGTCAGAAGGGTACAACGTGCATAAATCATCTGACGGTGTTGAGGCTATTAACCACCTCACAGATGCCAGTGTAGATCTGGTCATTACCGATCTGAATATGCCCAATATGGACGGAATCAGCCTGCTTAAAGAAATAAGAAAAGATGAATCCAAGGTAGGATTACCAGTACTGCTACTTACCACAGAGTCACAGGTAGCTAAAAAAGAAGAAGCGAAGAAAGAGGGCGCTACCGGTTGGATCGTCAAACCATTTGCCCAGGACCGTCTTTTGGCCGTAGTAAAAAAGATTTTAAGATAAATTACGAATGGATAATCTTCAGCAAATATTCGTACAAGAAGCCACCGAATTACTGAGTGAGCTCGAAGAAGTACTGCTTACTTTCGAAAATGACCTAACTGATGCAGAATCCATTGAAAGGATCTTCAGGGTGATGCATACGTTGAAAGGTTCGAGTGCGATGTTTGGCTACGAGAAGGTCAATGATTTTACACATGAGTTAGAATACATTTATGATGCCTTGAGAGAAGGTACATTGGTTGCTACCGAGGAGATTTTGGAGCTAACACTGGAGTCTGTAGACCACCTTAAAATGCTCATAGAAGATCCTGAATCCTCTGATCAGTCTCTGCTCAGCTCCCAAGTATCCTTACTCGAGAAAATTAAGCAATACAATACCGGACAGGTTGTGGCCAACGTTCCCGAAGTCGGAAAAGCAGCGCCTACTTCAAGTTCACTCTATTTCATCGCCTTCAATCCTTTTAAAGACATCTTAAAAAATGGCTCTAACCCCCTGTATTTGTTGGAAGACCTGCTGGCGTTGGGTCAGGCAATAGTACTGCCCTCTTTCAAAAACATCCCGGATTTGGAGACATTGGTCGTAACAGACTGCTACACCTCTTTTGAAGTAGTGCTGGAAACCACAAGTTCACTGCAAGAAATTGAAGATGTTTTTTTATTCGTTGAAGATGCCGCAGAAATTAAAATCGAGCTAATAGCTGAAGACCAAACGCTTGAGGACGGCGTTGCCGACGAGATTCAATCCATGAGTCGACCCCTCGGGCTTAAGGGCATTTTAGATATGATAAACGGCGATAAAGCCGAAGGTACCGAACCAAAACATCAGGTTCAAAAGAGTACATCTGTTTCGGAAACTAAAAACTCCATAAACTCCATTAGGGTGTCCTCGGATAAATTGGATACTCTCATGAATCAGATTAGCGAGTTAATCACCACCCAAGCTCGTTTGAGCATGATGGTTAATGGATTAGAGGTAGCCGAATTAGGGGCTATAACAGAGAATATGTCAAAAATTAGCAGGAAGCTTAGAGATAACGCTTTCTCCATCTGCCTGATTCCAATCGACACACTAGTTATTCGTTTTCAACGACTGGTCAGAGATCTCTCCAAAGAATTAGACAAAAATATCGAATTAGTTACGGAAGGCACGGATACCGAGTTAGACAAATCCATTATAGAAAAGCTCAGCGATCCGCTGCTCCATCTCATGAGAAATTGTATTGATCATGGCATTGAGCACAAAGATGTCCGGACGCGGCAGGGCAAAGAAGAAAAAGGAACCATCCGTATTGAAGCCTATAATTCCGGCACTAATGTCATTATCAAATTATCCGATGATGGTGCCGGTATTGACCTGGATAAGGTACGTCAACGCGCCATTGATAAGCAGATAATTACAGAAGACGTTGAGCTTACAGAGCAAGAAATCTATCAGTTGCTCTTTAAACCGGGCTTTTCAACTGCGGTAGAATTAAGTGATATCAGCGGCCGCGGTGTAGGTATGGACGTAGTAAAACGTGGTATAGAGGATCTTCAAGGTGATATTTTTATTGCTTCAGAAAAAGGTAAAGGAACTTCCTTTACCATCCGCTTACCCCTTACCTTATCCATAATTGACGGACTTCTAGTTGAAATTGGTGAAAACACCTACGTTATTCCTCTGCACATGGTAGACAAGTGTTACGAGGTTCCCGCCACTCTACTGACCGATGTACACCAACACTTAGTTCTAGATGGTAAGCGTATGTCAGTATTCCATCTGAGAGAAGCGCTACAGTGTTCAAAGCCCTCTCCGAAGATGAATCAGATTATCAAAATGAAATTCATGGAAGAAGAGGTGGGAATTTCTATCGACACCATCATTGGGGAGCACCAAGTTGTACTTAAGCCGTTGGGACATATGTACCGCGACCAAGAACAATTTAGCGGGGCCACGATCCTTGGGGACGGCACCGTAGCGCTGGTGTTTGACATCAATAAGCTCTTAAAAAAATTAATAAACGAATCATCAAATAATGTAAGCTATGGAAAGCTCAGTTATCAATAGTCAATCTTATCTAACCTTTAAACTCGATAATGAGATTTTCGGATCGTCCGTAAATCGTGTTCTAGAGATTATAGAGGTGCCAAAGATCACCAGGGTCCCTCAGGCACCCGAATTTATGAGAGGAGTCATTAATCTGAGGGGTCGTGTGCTACCCGTTATAGACACCCGAATAAAATTTGGAATGTCGGGTATTGAAGACACCGTAGACACCTGTATTGTAGTACTCAACGTGGAAGTGGACAATCAGGAAATTGTACTTGGGGCTTTAGTAGATGCTATTGAAGCGGTACTAGACATTGAGGACCACGAGATTCAAGATCCGCCGGCGTTTCAGTCCGGCTATCGAAGCGACCTCATTACCGGAATGGTAAAGCGAGATGATAATTTCATTCTCATGCTTGACATGGAAAAAGTATTTAGTTCTCAAGAGATTACAATGCTTAAAGAATCCGAATCGGCAAAAGTGGAAGCGGAAAGAAGTAAATCAAATAAGAAGAATAATCAAGACGAGGACTGAGAGAGCCTCCAACTCAATTTTTAAAAATCTAAATAGAAAAAATATGAAACTTACAATTAAAGCAAGGTTAATCACGGGGTTTTCTCTGTTGATCATTTTAGCCACAGGAATTTATTTTCTTGGAAAATCCAACTTAACCGAAATGAGTGTGAACTTGAACGGATTAGTGGATATTCAAGTAGAGCGTATTAAAAACTCGCAACGAGCAGCTGAACTTATTCAGCTGATCACCAAAAGGGAGAAAGACTTTTTATTGGAGAAAAAGCTAAATGAAAAGCAAGCTTACCTTAAAGAGATTTCAGACCGTACGGATGATATGATGGCGGCCATTGAGGCGGTTCGAGGTATATCAGACGAGCGGGGGATTCAAATTCTTCAGGAGTTCAATAACAACTGGACTGACTACCAAAGAGCTTTTGATAAGATCAAAGCGGCTGGTTTAGTAAATACAGATTCTTCTAATTTAATAGCCTCCAACCTATCCGTAACGGAGGCCCGATCAGCGGCGATGAAGTCAATACGAACGCTTTCTCAGTTAGTAACCAAAAATACTAATGCCCTGGAGCAAGCCAAAGAAGATGCAAATCAACGGTCAGCTCAAGCAGCAACGAATATGTTGATCCTGCTATTTGTTAGTATCCTGATATCGGTGGCGGTTTCTCTTTGGATCATTCGTTCCGTAATGTCGTCTATTCAGAGCGCTCGCGAGGTAGTTAGTGCTGTATCCGATGGTGATTTGACTATTGAAATCAGGAATACGTCAAATGATGAAATCGGTGACCTGCTCGATATGATGGGCAAAATGGTAAACAAACTAAAAGAGGTGATGTCATTCGTCAGTAGTTCTTCTGATAACATTGCTACGGCTAGTATCCAGATGAGTTCGACCTCGCAGTCTATGTCTCAAGGTTCACAGCAGCAAGCGGCCTCGGCTGAGCAGATATCATCTTCTATGGAAGAAATGGTTTCAAACATTCAGCAGAATACTGATAATGCGCAACAAACCGAGAAGATAGCCTTGAAAGCTTCGGATGATATGCAAGAAGGTAGTCAATCAGTGATCACCACGGTTGAGTCGATGAAAAAGATTGCTGACAAGATCTCCATCATTGAAGAAATAGCTCGACAAACTAATTTATTAGCGCTTAATGCAGCGGTGGAGGCAGCTAGAGCCGGTGATCATGGTAAAGGATTTGCCGTGGTAGCTACAGAAGTAAGAAAACTAGCTGAAAGAAGTCAGCTTGCTGCCTCTGAAATTAATGAGCTTTCCAGTAGTAGTGTTTCTATTGCCGACAAGTCAGGAAAACTATTGGAACAGATCGTACCTAATATTCAGAGTACGGCAAAACTAGTGCAAGAAATTGCGGCATCCAGTATTGAGCAGAATTCCGGAGCCGGACAGGTGAACTCCGCGATACAGCAGTTTAACCAAGTGATACAGCAAAATGCCGCCGGTGCCGAAGAAATGGCAGCTAGCTCAGATGAGCTTTCTTCACAGGCGGAGAACTTAAGAGAGGCTATTGGTTTCTTTAACATTGGCAACAATGTAATAGCTAAAAACATTAAGAAACGCGCTAATCAGACGGTAGAAACTCAACCGGCATATCAGGAGATTTCTAGGCCTCCTATTAGTAATGGCACGTTGGCTCACGCAGAGCGATCTAATGGTAGCAGCAATGGCGTGAAAATAGATCTTGGAGATAGCGACTTTTCAGATAGCGATTTTCAACAGTACTGAGAGTGCTCTAAAAGGTCAGCTTCCTTAGAAATGAAGCTGACCTAATATTCAATTTTTTTAAAAACTAATAACATGATCGAACTGACTCAGGACGATTTCGGGAGATTTAGTGCCTATGTTTATCAACAGTGTGGCATAAACCTGACGGCACCTAAGCGAATTTTATTGGAGGGCAGGCTTCAAAAAAGGCTTGTGTCTTTGAACATGAGGTCTTTCAAGGAGTATTACAAACACGTTACGAGTCCAGCGGGTAAAGAAGAGCTTGTTCACATGCTTGATTCGGTCTCCACCAATAAAACTGATTTTTTTAGGGAACCAGGTCATTTTGACTTTATCAGGAATGTTGTTTTACCAGAATTTAGGAATACCAAAGAGAACAAGCCGCTGAGAGTGTGGAGTTCTGCCTGCTCTTCAGGTGAAGAACCTTACACCACCGCCATGGTACTCCAGGATCAAATAGAAAACGGAGGGCCTTTTAGCTATGAAATTCTAGCTACGGACATCTCCACTAAGGTGCTCAGGCAAGCGGTAAACGCAGTCTATCTGGAAGATCGCATAGTTGATGTTCCTCAGCACTTTAGAAAGAAATATTTGCTCAAGAGTAAAGACCCGAAAAAGGCGCTGGTTCGGATTGTTCCCGAGCTAAGAAAAAAGATCATCTACAAACGCATGAATCTTATGGATGCCGACTACAAATTAGACGTAATGTACGATGTCATTTTTTGTAGAAACGTTTTGATCTACTTCGATAAAGAAACTCAAAAAAATGTGGTGCGCAAATTAACACAATACTTAAGACCTGGGGGCTATCTGCTCATCGGACATTCTGAATCGCTGTTCGAAATGGATTTACCCCTAAAGCAATTAATGCCTGCAACATTTCAAAAAATAATATAGACATGGAAGATAAAAGTAAAAACAAATTTCAGGAACGCATAAATGAATTAGAAGCTAAAGTGGAAGAGTCTGCACAGCAAATCGCCCTGCTTAGTTGTAAGCTATTGGAGGCGGAGAGTCAGCGGTCTAGTTTTTTAAGCCATATCCTTAATGAAATAAATAATCCATTGACCAGCATTCTCGGGTTAACCAATAACATTAGGCGAATGGCCTACAGCAACCCAGAATCTGTGCACAAACAGGCCAATCTTGCTTACGAGCAAGCCTTTGAACTCGACTATAAAATGCGCAATGTATTTGCTGCAGCAGCCATAGAAGCGGGCACGGCCACGGTGAGACTTGGTAAAGTTGATGTCTCCGAGATGTTAGACGGAGTTATTCAGGATCTCCACTTTAAAAGTAGTAGGAAAGAACTGGATATTAGGGTAGACAAAAGGATGGAGAAGCAACATCATTTTAGTACAGATCCTAGCCTTTTGCATGCTATGCTACTCAATCTTATTGGTAATGCCATTGAATTCTCACCCAAAAGTGGTTCCATAAAGATCACCTTGGAGGTCGGTGGTATGGGCATTTTGTTTACGATAGAAGACCATGGCTCGGGAATAGATAAAAGCGATCAAAAGTTAATTTTCAGTCGTTTCAAACAGTTAGACGAGGGAGTAACAAAAACGCATCAAGGTACGGGTTTGGGACTTTCAATTGTAAAAGAATATACGGATCTACTGGGCGGCACACTGGATGTCATCAGTGAAAAAGGCGATGGAAGCACCTTTATTTTAGCGCTTCCGGAAGTCGTAAATTATTCAGAAGAATTTGAGGAAGTTTCGTTTGGCGATGAAGAACTGTTTTGATGAATCAAGTAGTAAATATATCCGAAAAACGGCATTTTTTGCTTCCTTCTACTCTTTTCGCTTCAAAAGTTTCCTATGACGTCACTACCGTTCTAGGGTCGTGTGTTGCGGTCTGTTTGTACGATCAAAAACTGCAATTCGGAGGTATAAATCACTTTATGCTTCCAGTCTGGAAAGATGAAGGTTTGGCAACTCCTAAGTATGGAAACATCGCCATACCTCGGCTTATCGACAAAATGACTGATATGGGCTCTGATCGCAAGGATCTGGTCGCTAAGCTATTTGGAGGAGCTAATAGCCTTATGGAGCATAATGTTTATCAGGTGGGGAAAAGGAATACCCAGGTTGCGCTTGAATTCCTGGATAAATACCATATCCCGGTGCTAAAGTCAGACACTGGTGGACGCAAAGGGAGAAAAATCATGATGAACACAGCCAGTAACAAAGTTTTTTTAAAATACGTGTAATAGGTTTTAAGCGGGCAGTGATGGATAAAATAAAAGTGCTTGTAGTAGATGATTCGGCAGTGGTAAGGCAGTCCTTAAGTCGCATATTAGACTCAGATAAACATCTGGACGTAGTAGGCGTAGCTTCCGATCCGTACGTGGCGGTCATGAAAATTGGGAAGCAGGTACCCGATGTCATAACGCTGGACATAGAAATGCCCCGAATGGACGGAATCACATTTCTTCAGCGTATTATGAGTCAACAACCTATTCCGGTGGTGATTATATCGAGTCTTACGGCTAAAGGCTCTGAGCTGGCCATCCGGTCGCTTGAGTTGGGCGCGGTGGACATCATCCAAAAAAATACATTGAGCGTTGATACCTTTTCTGAAAACGCTCAGCAGATCATTGACGTAGTAAAGGCCGCAGGTAAATCGGTCATCAGAAGAAAAGCCCGGATTCAAGCGTCACTGCAGAGTACTTCCGAGCAGAAAAAGTCTAACCTTACGGTGACCAGTGATAAGATCATCGGGATTGGAGCATCTACGGGAGGCACTGAAGCCATAAAAACAGTACTCGAGCAAATGCCAGTCGACTGTCCCGGAATCGTGATAGTGCAGCATATGCCTGAGGTCTTCACGCGTTCGTTTGCAGAACGCCTTGACAGCCTTTGCAAGATTGAGGTAAAAGAAGCTAAAGATGGGGACTCGATACTCCGAGGACGGGCGCTTATTGCCCCTGGTAACTATCATATGAGTGTGAAAAGGAGTGGCTCAAAATATTATGTAAAGATCCAGGATGGTGAACCGGTAAACCGGCACCGACCTTCTGTAGATGTACTCTTCCAATCTATGGCTCAACATGCCGGGCAAAATGCAGTTGGCATGATCATGACCGGAATGGGCAGAGATGGAGCCAGGGGTCTTTTGGCTATGCGCGATGCCGGTGCATTTACATTAGCTCAAGATGAAAAATCAAGCGTGGTCTACGGCATGCCGAAAGAGGCTGTAAAGTTGGGTGCGGTAGATAAAATCGCTTCTTTGAAAATGCTTACCGAACATACTCTCAAATCAATCAATTATAGAATGGCTTAATGAGATGAATATGGTAAGGTTTTTGGTTCTTACGGAATCACACTTTTGTTATTTGTGGCACTGAACCTAACCATACGGTCTGCTCCGGCCAATCTGAAGCCGTCAATCGAAATGATGCTTGGTACATATATTTTGGTAATCACGCTTTGCGCTATAGGCGACTGCTTTATACCGAAGATCGGGATCAATCAAAAATCGGCAACATTCTCTAGCACGAATGGGATCGACTAGCAGTAAAAACACACCTTACTGCTTACCCTATCTACAACCTGGATTTTTGAAAACAAGACAAAGAAAGTTTCCCACTCGTCGCTGTAAACTTACCTACAGCATCTCGGATATTTAACAGGCAAATGCCATTACATTGACACAAAATACTCCTCGTTATTTAAAGATGAATAATTAAAAAGTTTGAAATGGACCTTCACAATTTGAACACACTTGTTTTACCAGTGACGTAATTTTAACAGAGCTTCTCTTTTTTTAAAAACACTGTAAATCCGAAAGAATATACGTGCAATATAGTTGCATTTATGTACCTTTAAATAATGGAAAATATTGCGCATCTAAGGGATATTCTAGTGTCCCACAGTCTCAGAATTACAGATTGTCGTAAAAATGTACTGCAGTTTTTCTTGAATCGCGAATCGGCTTTGTCGCAGAGCGATCTTGAGATCGAATTTACGCAATATGACAGGGTGACATTATACAGAACACTAAATAGTTTTTTGACCTCAGGTATTATCCACAAAATACCTAACTCTCGGGGAGTGGCTACTTATGGGCTTTGTAGAGACACGTGCTCTCCCGATCATCACGAGGATAACCATATCCACTTTAAATGTAATCACTGTGGTGAGATTCAGTGTTTGGATGACCAATTGATCCCTGAAGTAACTATGCCTAAAGGTTACCTCATGGAAACGGTCAACATGATTGTAGATGGTGTGTGTGCCAAGTGTACCTGAAAGAATGAAATTCACTAGAA
>JBCCIX010000002.1:0-29334 GCA_039028075.1 Bacteroidota bacterium
ACGGACTGGACTACCTTCGAAAGCTCATCTCTCCCTTCAACAGACAATTATGTTGGCTCAGGGTAGCACTTCAACTTTTCGAACAAAACCTATCAACAATCACGCTGAAAATAGCTGCTTAATCTTTTGTCGTGTACTGTGGCTTGGTATATAAATATCTCCATTTGATGTTATCGTAAATTGATCACTCCCATTCGTTCTAAGACTGATTTGATCGTCTGCTGGAAAAGCGATTTAGATATTTTCATCACCGTTATGCCGTAAATAGTCATTGATATCAATTCCTCCATTTACATCTAATTTATTGTCAGGAAAAGTAGTACCTATTCCCATCTCACCATTAGACTCTATTTTCTATTCGAGATTGGTCATCTGTTTGAAAGATTATATTGTAACTTTCAATAAATCTCCAAAGCGAGTATTAGGATCACCATCATACGCAACAAATTGTTCAATTCTTAAGATGGGATCATTCACATTATAGGTTCCAAATACTTTAAGTATAACAGAACCAGAACCCATGTTATATGATACAGTGAATCCTGTAACTTCCGATTCTACAGAATATGTTCTGCCTGCGGGACCGCTTAAATACAATCTCTTAATCCAACCATTCCCAGGGTTTGTCAATACAATATGATTATTTTGGTGATACATATAGCTTAATAGTATTACCCGAAAACTTAACAAAGTAGAGACCAGATTTAATAAGTGGGATGATAAAAGAAATAGACCCGGAAGCTTTATCATAGCTTAATTCCTCAACAGATATACTCCTACCGGTAAGATCCACTATCTCAACAGCGACATTATCAATGTTTCTAATGGTAACCCTACTTCCCACCTGAGCAGGATTTGGATAAACCGTAGCTGGTTGTTCCTCGATCTCTTCAATAGATAAAATACGAGCATTAAAATAAGTTAACGCTTTGTTAAAGGCGTTTTTACCTACTATTTCGCCAATCTGTCTTCCCGGTATATCATCCGCAGGAGGATGGATACCGCCCCATATTCTGGACAGACTGCATTGATCCGAAGCATCACGGTAAGTGGCCCACTGTAAAGTCACATCCACACTGGGACCTTCTTCAAAAACAAGAAATGCGTTTTTTCTGGCCACAAACTCACCCATACCGCCGGGAAAGTACTCAGAACCTGTAATTAAGGTCATCACCTCAGCTGCGGCTCTTGAGAAGGTAGAATGACCTGAAACATACCCTGCAAACGGGGGTGTTACAAAGGACGGACGCTGATAAGGCCACCAGTTTTCAGCCAGTATCCAACCTACACCAGCCTGATCAGTTTCCGTATCTTGAATAAATTCATGCCCCTTCCAGGTTTTGAGTTTTACCTTTCCGACATACTCAAATTGTCGCCCAGCCAGTGGATCTTCCTCTTGAACGATTTCAACATAACCCTCCATCAGTGGAATGCCTTCTTCATGATAGTTATCCAATGCCTGATCGGATGACTGCCCCTTGTCCGCCATATATCGAATGGCCGAAATAGGACGAATATAATCATACCAACCTTTTACGCTCCAGGCAGAAATAGCCGCATCGTGCACAGCCCCTCCCAACGTGAAATAGGCTTTGATATCCCATTCTAAGTCGCTTAATGTTTCACCTTCACCTCTGAACTTCTTTTCAAGTAACGGGTGATCAGATACATAATTTAATATGGTAAACCAGTGGCCCGGAGGTGTTTCAGAATCCGGCCCATCCGCCCAAAATTCAGCAAGAACCCTGGCATAGTCACCTCTGGGTACCAGCTGCGTTTGATAGGCCTCATTAGTTACCGGGTTGATAGCTCTTCCTTTCCCGATGTCACCCCCTTCAAAAAGATCATAAAAAGCCGAGTGCTCGCCCCAGTTCTCAGGAAGCTCTCCAATATCAATGTTACCAATAGAAGCAGGTGAAATATCCCAACTTACTCCATCATTCGGATCAAGATGTGACCCCCAAACAGATACCAATGAAAAGCCCCATTTATAGTATTCATCTGTAGATACCCCAAGGAAAGGTGGCGCTCCGGGATCATGAAAAACACGATAACTATCTTCATTTCTCGTATATGTAGTTAGGTCACTTTCACTTAGTGCAAAGGACTTAACATTACCCCACTCCGGGCTTAGAAATCCGGGGGTATTACCCTCTACCACATTCCCGCTTTGATCTATGAACGTATCAAAAGATAAGGGCTGCCATCGGTTAGGATCAAGTATAGATTGACTACCTGGTAAGTTTAAGATCAACGGATCGTTTGTAGGGACGTAATAGCTATTTCCATAGTCACTATCTTCAGCGGCGCCATCTGATCTACCAAAGTCAATGTATTGTTGGGCAATGTAATTGCCGAGTGCCGCTGCATTACCCGTGCTAAAATCGGTTGATATATTTCCAATATCATACCCGAGTTGCTCCATCAACCGGTTGTATAAAACAACCATTTCGAATTGAGATGGGGATCGTAAAAAACGATGCCTGAGCAGTCGATAGCTTGCATAACTGATTGCCTCTTTCCTCAGGTCATCCAATGCTTCATTCGCAATGTCTTCCTCCATTGGAAACTCGATCAATTGATGTTGTGGTAAATACGCTATTGAAGTGTTATCAAAAACGCTCCAGACATCCCACATGGCGGCACTTACATGAAAAAGATTTCTGGCGTGAACAGTTGGCCGGGCAAAGTCCCCTCGTATCGACTGCAAGAGTACTTCATTCCAAATTCGGGCGATGCTTATATCTTCATCTATGGAAGAAAGAATCAAAGCCACTTCTAGTGTTACCGGAAGACTTGAACATTCGGTGGACTCAATGAGACTCACTGAACCTGAGGTTCCTATACCCCAATGCACCTCAATGGAAGAACTGCCTTGACCGGAAACAATTTCCCCACCTTCCACGGACCATATTAAAGTCGATCCTGACAGTTGATTATAGCTGTATGTTTCACGAGAAAGTTGCCCGGCATCGGTGGAACCATTAATTGAGCTGGAGGCAAGGTAGGCACACGAGCCATCATCGATAGTGGCCAACGGATTATAATTGCAAGAATTTGGATCTGTGCATCCAGGGATTTTATTACTCGAACGTGGTGTTAGTTCGTAGCCAAATCCTTCCGTAACATGTAGATAAGTATCTACCGGAACCTGATCAAATGACTCAATTAAGCCGGAAGGCCATTTGATGGTTAGATTTTCCAAAGCAATGGCATCAGATAAACCAAAATGCACAGGTTGCAAGCTCTGTGCTAGAAAAGATACACCAGTATAATATCGGTGCTGCTTCTTTCCATCCGGCGTGGTAATGGAAACGCTAGCCCCTATTGCGTCACGGTTAGATGATACGCCTTGTAAACTGATTTGAACCCAGTGGGGGTCTGATTCTGCCGGTTGGATAATCAAATCATTTTCTAACAATACCGGTGTATCATTGATATCCGTCATTAAAATATCTAAATCTCCATCATGATCAAAATCAAAAGTTTCAAAGCATCGGGTGTTGGACGAAAGATCAAATCCGGAGGATGCCGATTGATCGGTAAATTTCAAAACATCATTGACGAGATCATTTCGGAAATAAAAATTCCTTTGTGCGAGCTCATAGCCATTCGCAACTAATATATCTTCATCGCCATCCAGGTCCATATCGGCAAGCCGTGTCTGCCACGCCCATAACGCGTCATCTACAGCCAGTTCTTCGGCAATATTCGAATACTGACCATTCTGTTCAAGTAAAAGATTATTCTCTCCAATGTCGGTAATGTAGTAATCAAAATTGCCATCATTATTCACATCACCACACGCTATACCCATATCATAGCCCGAAACAACGAGTCCAAAATCATCGCTTCCATCTCTAAATGAGACCCCGGACTCGTTAATGAGTACCTTACTATCATCGAAGTCGTTGGAAAAATAAAGATCAACCCATCCATCCTCGTTCACGTCCAGGGGTAAAATAGTCCAGGTTAAATCGATTGTACCAAACTCAAAAACAGCATTCGTTGCGGGTGTAAAAGTGGTTGCCCCGTTACTAATATAGAGTTGAACATCACTACATTCATTAAAATGACCTTGAACCAAATCCAAGAAACCGTCATTATTGAAATCAAACCAGGCCGAGCTTGCCGTGTAGCAATCCGTTTCACCGGCCAAACCAACACTTGTGGTAACATCTTGAAAGGTGCCGTCCCCATTGTTTCTCAGTAACTTGTTGATTTTGTAATTCGAAAGAAACAAGTCAGGAAAACCATCATTATTATAGTCCCCCCATGAAACCCCGTGTTTTACGTGCGTTTGGATGTTATGAACAATGTCTGCTTCACCCTGGATATCTGATAAAATACCTTGAAGGCCCGCTTGTACCGTGATGTCCTTGAAAGTACCATCATTCTGATTTTGATAAAGCCGACTCCATGTAGTAGGATCAATTTCCTGATAGGGCCGATTAGCCACGACGAAAACGTCCAGATGACCATCGCGATTAAAATCGGCTACGGCCATACCATTGTTATGGGATAATTGGTCTAAACCCCTCACACTTTTAGCAGTAAAGGTTTGACCCGTGACTGATTTTGAAACTAAAACCAGACTAATGAGTAAACAAAAGAAGCTTATATGTCCCTGCTTTAGAGTCATTTTATAGAAAAAAGAGGGCACTCCCGTGCCCTCTTTTTCAAATGATCTTTTTCAAAACTTATCTTGGATCCACCGGAACAATGTATAGGTCATCCATATAAATTTCACCTTTCCCCCTAAATCTCCAGAAAATTTGTCCTGTCGTATCATCAGCTACCATAAACCTGAAAGAAAGTGTTGTCCATTCACCGGTAGGCAATGTAGTAATATCCCAAATAACCATATCACCCCAGCCGGAAAATTCAGGACTGAACAACCTAACACTTGAGGGTGAAAAGTTAGTGGGGTCATCAGGATCACCTCCACCCTGCATCTCATCCCAATTAAAATACTGATCAGCCGATACTACAAAGATGGATACATTTATCAAATACTCTTGACCGCCCTCGAATGTCAACGTATTTCCACCCAGGGCTGCTTCAATATCGGTGTTATTAGGTTGTAAATCATTGACAAAATGCGAAAGGTTACTTCCTTCAAACGCTGCTTGCTCATTAGTGCCAATAGACGTTATTTCAGTGTCTGCAAAATTTGGACTAATCACAGTAAATTCTTCCCCATTCACGATCATACTCCATTGCCCCTGTCTTTCAGTTTCTGGGAAGCCATAAAATGCTGTTTGTCTAAATGGTAGAATGTCAAGATCTTCCGCACCCATTGCAAATGTATTTTGCTCGAATGAACCATTGAATTGTAAGTTCTGAGAAACAAACTCTTGATTCAAATCAGAAACAGTCAAACCTTCAAAATCCTGTAATCCGCCGGAATAAGAAACCAAAATTGAATCAGATGCGAAAAAGTTTTCCGACATATTAAGCAAAAGCACGGAATCACTATCTATAGAAACCGAACTAATTGTTAAATCATTAACTGCTGTACCTAAATTAATTACGTCGACCGTAAATTCAGAAGCGTCAGCCGTACTTGCATCCAAATCTTTAGAAAATGCTATAGCCACTACGTTATTATTCCTAACTTCCTTTCCGGTTATGTTCAACGGTGTCACCACTCTAAAAAGATCTGCGAGGGTTAATGTATTTGTATCTTCTACACCGGTCGTAGTTCTTTCGGACGAAACAGTTACGCCATAATTACCGGAAGCTGCGTAAACCACGTCCACCACACCACCAATAGGAACATCACTAACCGAAGAAGGATCCCCACCCTCAAATGTAAAGTCGGTAGAATTCGGACTGCCCGTAGTGTTGTTGGTGAAACGTACTGTTGCACCCTCACCAATGACATTCAGCGCTCCCCCAGTCAGGTCCACGGTCATGCCATCTGAGCCATCAGGGTTGACAAATACTGCACTAATACTCGATGTTAAAATATTAAATACTTCAACAGAGATAGTTAAGGTTGTAGTCATGTTCACAAAGTTCGCTGGGTAAGTTCGGGTAACAACGATATCAAAATCCCCAGCTTCAGAAAAGGTTATGCTGGCCGAATTACCTGTTTCCATAATGGAAACCCCTGTTGACGGACTTGCTGACCACGAAAATTCGGTAGCATCAGCGTCATCGTCTGTTAGCGTAATGGCAGTACCAACAACAGCCAAAGCATCCGCCGTACTGTCATTGTTTTCGATTTTAGGCTCTTCATCATCATCAGAACAAGCCGCAATCATAAGAATGCCAAGTAATGCAAAAATTGATAAAATTTTTTTCATGGATAATTAAAATTAGGTTAATAATTAATTTTTAATTTTTGTATAGTCTGTGATATTTCATAGTTATGTGACTGAACAAAATATCAACAAACGAACGTTTGTTAAGGTGCTGGACGCAGTTCTATTTCTTCAATCACCATATCATCTACAAAAAGTGTAAATGCTCCTATAGACCTCATATGAATCGTGGCAAATCCATCACCTACGTTTGTGAATTCACCTTCAAATTCAAACCACTCTCCTTCTCTCCAGAACTCTTTAGCGTTGGAAGCCCTATTGTCAGAAGGTTGGCGCACTTCAAAAGTGATTACCTTGTCGCTCTTCTGCCATAGGAATATTGAGAATTCCTGTAAATCAAAATCGTCCCCAACCATAGAGGGCAACAAAAAGTCATCTACGTAAAACCATGCCCGTACTCTGTATATGGCACCATCCCTTAGCGTTAACCTTAAATCTTCACCTTCCCAATCAGGGTTATCACCTCGATTAGCTAGAAGATTAACCTCGGACACAGACCTATTTGGATCATCTCTATCTTGACCAAAAGACTCAAACCTCATACTTGTTGATCCGGATCTTGCCTGAATTGGGGATAACATGGGTGGGGTGAGCCCTAAGTCCCCCTCAGGCGAAAAAAGGTCAGGGGTGAAAACCCAATCAGTTTCATCTTCAAACCCACCGTACTCTGCCGCTAAATTTTCAAATGTCCATTCTAAAGTCTCGTCACTAAAACCCGCTACGGTTATGCCATCAGCAGATTGAATATTGCCGCCATTATAGGTGATGGTAATAAGATCTGAACTGTATATAGGTTGCCCAAAATCCAACAGCAACAAATTATCATTCACATCCTCGCCTGCACGAGCCTCGACAATAGGAAATATCTCATCAAAAACCCTGGGAAGACCATTTTCATCGATAAAAGAGTTTTCAACCCTTACATTAAAATTACCTTCATTACCCGTTGGAACATCCAACGTACGACTATACTGCAAGGCAATAACATTGTCACTGAGCCTGAATATGTCCTCCAGTAAGATGGGCCTTGTGGAAGGAATTACCTCAATGAAATCTGTCAAAACTATTTCATCGGATCCTTGCGGTTTAGTCCTAAATGGGTTGAAAGTCAAATCATACTGCCCTAACCTACTGTATTTGATCTCCACCACACTATCGGGTAGGTTACGCACTTCTGTTACTTCAGGCCTAGCCCCTAGAGAAGTATATTCAAAAACAGTAGGCGCACCAATCGAACTTTGTTTAAGACGAATGCTTTCACCAGCCATCAACTGATTTAAAGCCCCGCTGCTCATATCCAACGCAGTACTGTCGCTGCCGTCAATAGCAATGTAAAATGCTTGAAATTGTGCCTGAACGCTGTCCACAACAGTAACAATAAGCGTAGTATCGATTTTATCAGAACTTCTGAATGTTTGTGTTCTCCAGTCATAAGGAGGTTCCAGGAAATCCAGGCTTAGATTTACTTCATAAGTACCTGTTTCAAAAAAGGTAACCTGCAATATATCCTCGTTTGTAGAAGTCATATCGGTTATATCCCCTCCCGGAAAAGTCCATTCCCTAGACTCCACTCCTATCGATAAATCTGCAAATGATTCAAAACCATTTATTTGCACTATCGGTGTTCCTGTTCCAAATCCGGTCGTTACGTGTATATTAGAAGGAGTATCCGTAGGTTGCTCAAATTCATCATCATCACATCCTAGTAAAACACTAAGAAGTATGACCGAAACGTATTGAAATATTCTTTTCATATTCTTTCAGTTTAGTTCAAACCCTCATTGAAGTTTAGCTCAATAAAAGGGATTGGAAAGTAATCGTGTACTTCAGGGTCATATCGATCCAGTTGAACCTGCGCACTTTGATACCTTTCAATAGCCCTGCCTAGGAAAAAAGGGTCCGGCTCTACACAGACTTCCCCGCAAAATTCCAAAATACCATTATCAACAAGACCAGATTCGCCGGACTCAGGATCCGTGAACTCCATCGTGTACACATGATCATCTTGGTTTTCAAAAGCTTCACGAACCAAGCCCCAACGTACCAAATCATTCCAACGAATCGCCATGCCCTCAAAGGATAGCTCTAAGACTCTTTCCACAAACTGGATATGGGTCATCAAACTACTGGCATTGAGTGTGATGAAAGGATGTCCGTCACTACTTGTAGGTGATACGCGACGGTGTAATTGGGGTATTCTACCGGAGTTATTATTTCGATATTCGTTTAACGTGATCACTCCTGCGCGTTCCCTTACCCTATCCACATAAGTAAGCGCCTCTTCCAAGGCTCCATCCCCATCTTGGTTTAAGATCGCTTCGGCATACATCAGATAAACATCCGCCAATCGAATGATCCGTTCGTTAATGCCAGATCTCGAAAGCTGTCCTTCACCCGATGCTTTGTACCAATTCGTGCCTTTTTTCCAGTAAGCACTTTCAGCGCCTCCGTTGAACCAGTCTGCTATATTTCGTAGATCGCCGGTTTGTTGATAGTATTCGCCATTCAATGGCCCATCGTCTTGTCGAAGAAAAGCAATTGACCAATAAGCACGCATGGAGTACGTGTTCCCATTATTTATGCCATTGTTAGGATCAGGAACATCATCCTCGTACAGCTCGTGTACCCAATGTGTCGGTACACAGACCCTAAAACCCCCTCTAAGCTGCGGAGCAGCCTGCTTTCCTTTAAAGGTCGCTTCCGAACTTAATCCGGCACCAATATCATCTCGCGGCTGGAATGCACCGGCGGAAATACCTTCCCTCACGTTGTCGTTGAATGAAATCTCGAAGATAGATTCTTCGTTAAACTCATTGCGTGTCGTGAAATTATCACCAATATCAGGCATTAATGAATACAAATCAGAATCTATTATTTCTTTGAAAAAAGTAGCGGCCGTATCCCAATTCTCTTCATAGAGGTGCACTTTACCTAAGGCAGCTGTAGCCGCTCCCCACGTTGCCCTTCCCAGATCTGCCTCATCCCATGCGGTGGGTAAATTCTCTCTGGCGAATTGCAAATCAGGAAAAACCACGGTATTTAAAATTTCGGCACGCTCACTCAAAGGTTTGCTGAAATCCTCCTTGACCTTTGGAGCCGTCAGGTGCAGTATACCTTGGTTGTAACTATTGATGATCCAGAAGTAAAACATCCCCCTTAAGAACCGGGCTTGTGCAAGAACCGAGGTTATTTCCTCCGACGTAAAGTCTTCGTTAGCTACAAATTCTTCTGCGTTTTCTATGACCTGATTCGCCCGGAAGACTCCTGTGTATAATTCCTCCCATCTCCACTGAACATACCATCCACCGTCCCACTCTAGCTGATGATAAACGTAGGCAAAGCCATAAAAATCAAAAGAACGCCCCACATCCGACTTAATATTTTCATATTGCGACATGTTAGCACCACCCACGGAGGCATTTTGAAGCGCCCCGTATGCCGTAATCAGAGCACTCTGAAAATCATCCTCGGTTTGCCAGAATGATTCTTCCGGTAAGGAATTAGGATCCTGAAGATCTAAAAAATCTTCTTCACAGGCATTCAAAAGAAATGCACACCCTGTTAGTAGTAAAAGTCTTAAGTAGTTCATCTTTTAGAAATTAAATTGCAAGCCACCAATGATTCTCCTTGATACGGGATAATTTCCCTGATCAACACCTCTATTGAAAAAATTACCCCCCGTATAGCCTATTTCGGGGTCAAATCCTGAATAATCCGTAATCGTAAAGACATTTTGCGCACTGAAATAAATCCGCAAGGTTTCGTTCTTGTTCTTGAGGATATCCAGCGGTACGTTGTATCCAATAGTGATATTTCTTAACCTTAAATAGGTTCCGTCTTCCAGGAATTGATCAGACCAGGTTTGGAAGTTAGGATGGCTTCCGTTCCTGCGTAAAGAAGGTATATCCGAATCAGGATTGGCCGGCTGCCATTGAAATAAAAGGTCGCGGTGCCGAGCCGATTGGTAAGCAAAAGCTTTAGCGCCGTTTATGATTTCCGCACCGTGCGAATAAAAGAGTTGGAAAGAAAGATCAAAGCGCTTGTACTCAAAAGTGCCATTGAGCCCTATCTCGAATTCCGGCGTTCCGGATCCCATAAACACGCGATCTTCATCATTGATTACACTATCGCCATTTACATCGACATATCTAAGATCTCCAAGCCGAGGTGTCGTTTGTAATTGGGTAAAAGAAGCGGCATAGGCGGCGGAGTCTTCGGAGGTTTGTATCGTTCCATTGGTGGGGATGAGAAAAAAAGAAGCCACTTCAAAACCTTCGGTTAGGAAGGTTGTAGGTGCACCTCCGGGTGTGGGCGAACCTCCACTCAAACTGAAGCGGCCCTGTCCTTCAACCAACTGTTCAACGGTATTGGTGTTTTTGGTGAAATTAGCCGTTATATTGTATTTAAAATCTCCTTTAGCATCGTTCAACCCTAAGCTTATCTCGACACCTTCATTCACCATATCCCCGATATTCTCCAATCGGGTTGTAAATTGTCCCCCACCGTCAATATAGGTACCGGCAGAAGGCGGTAGCGGGACGGGCAGCAGCATGTCTTGCTTTGAATCCCGGTACAACTCCAAGGCTAAAGTCAATTTATTATCGAAAAACGAGGCATCTAATCCGATGTTCCTTTTGATATTGGTTTCCCATTGAATTTCAGGATTGGGAATGGATCGTTGGGCAGCACCGATCAAGAAATTAGGATTATCTTCCCGCCCGAAAGTGTAATTAGACCCAATAAAAACCGCTGGACTAAATTGGTATTGAGCAATAGTCTGATTTCCTACTTCAGCAAGGCTACCTCGAATTTTTAGATCCGATAAAACGGACTGGTTTAAATTTTGCATAAACGGCTCATCCATCACATTCCAACCCGCAGATACACTGGGGAAATACCCAAATCGATTGAGCTGCCCAAAATTTGAAGACCCATCCCTTCTTAGGCTGGCTGAAAAGAAGTACCTGTCTTTATAGCTATATTGAGCCCTCACCAAAGCACCTACCAAGGTATTTTCCGTCTTAGTGGGTGTATTAATATTCGTAGTGACCGTTCCGTCAGGGGCTTCAACACGCTGGTCACCTTCGGTTTCATTGACAAACTTCTCCCTGGTATATACTAAATTACCGGTGAATGAATGATCACCGATAATTCGCTTGTAGGTTAAAATGTTTTCAACCGTCCATTTGGTAAAGGTATTTTTACCTGTATTCGTTATAATGTTTGGTCTGGACGATAATTCTTCCACCACGCCATTTTCGGCAAGGATTATAAATCTGGGACTAAAAAACCTGCCTTCGCCTGTGGTTCGATTACCACCACCCCTAATTTGAAACGTTAAGCCATCAATAATCTCATATTGTAAACTCAATGCGGCATTAAGATCAGTAGTTTCACCCGTGGACTCGTTAGTAAGAGAACCCGCAAAGCCACCAATATTTTGTGGGTTTTCAAAAGGCAGTTCTACGGTATCTGTGGCTAAAGATTCAGGTAAAGGTTGATACGGCCGTTGCGCAATTGCATTTTGATACAACCCATTAGGCTCCGACTGATTTTCATCAAATTCTACGGCTAAATTCGCGTTAATTTGAAGACGTCCTTTGTTGTAACCCGTATTTAATCTGGAAGATAAGCGCTCGTAATTGGACTGAATAAGCACACCATCCTGTTTGAAATAGTTGTTGATCCATGAAATATTAAAGTTTTCGAAGCCTTTGGATACGCTGATATTGTGATTCTGGATGGGCGCATTATCATTCAATATTCTTCCAATAAAATCTGTTTCTCGTTCGAGTGATCCGGGGCTAAGTACCACCTTCTCGCTCTGCAGACCGGTAAGCTGCCGTTCTTCAACCTCCTCTGCGTAAAGCGTTTCTGCACCGGTCATTAATGGAATACCAGAGAATATATCCTGTACGCCAGCGTACATAGAATAACCGACTTTTAAGTCTTTTCCTTTGGCCGTTTTGGTAGTAATCAAAATAACACCGTTAGATGCCCGGGTTCCATATACCGCCGCCGCCGCACCGTCTTTAAGTACGGTAATACTCTCAATTTCTTCCGGTACCAGATTTGGATTGCCGGCGTACGGAATGCCATCAACCACGTACAAGGGTTGTGAAAAACCAGTGGCCGAGCCCACACCTCTTATGATAATGTTGGCTGCAGCCCCAGGGGAACCGTCACTGGCCTGCACGCTCACTCCTGCAATTTGTCCTTGAATGGCCGCCCCCAAATCATTCGTGGCGGTTTTCAAAATTTCCTCGGAATCAACGGCCCCTACTGCGCCCGTAATTTCTTTCTTCCGCTGCGTACCGTAACCGACCACTACTATTTCTTGAAGGGTCTGAATATCCTCAGTCAAGACAACGTCAAGAACAGACGCATTACCTACCGCTAACGTTTCCGTAATGTAACCGACAAAAGAAAAGGTTAGGGTATCACTCGGTCCAACTGTTAATTGATAATTGCCATTAAAATTGGTAACCGTACCGTTCGTGGAGTTCTTGACCACCACCGTTACCCCGGGAATGGGTTCATTAAGCTGATCAACGACCGTTCCGCTAATCGCATTTTGTGCATTAACTTGGACTGCCGATAAAATAAAACATAAAAAGAGTAGAAGTTTTGGGTTCATATTTTCGTGTTCAATTGTACCTTTTGCGCTATTTCATCTTAGTTTTCAATCGTTTGCGGATCAAAGTATAGATCGAATGTATGATAACGTTTTGTTAAAATTGTGTAATCGGTTGAATAAATAGCTTAGTTTTAACTAGACAAATACTATACACCGACTTGCATCATACATTCACAATGGGTGAAATAAGCGCAATTAAATCGATTTCGATGGTAAAATATGACACTTTAAAACTATACGTACAGCGTTTATCTACTAGACAAGTGCTGTTTTTAGCCGCAGTTTTTATTTCTACCCCCAATTATGGACAAGACTTATCTTACACTGATTCGGTCTCAAATAAACTGCTCGATCAGGCTAATATTTTAAGATTTGAAAATCCAGATAGCGCCACCGTTCTCTACATTAACGCTATTGAGGAATCGAAAGTAAATGCCGACAGCGCGCAGATGATCCAGGGACTTATTTACCTTTCGTTTCATTATGCGCAGAACGCAAATTTTTTAGCCGCCTACGATGGCTACTGGGAAGCGTTATCTTTAGCAGACCAATCCAACGATTCTACCGCATTAGCTCAAATTTATGAAGGGCTCGGATGGCTCTACAGTTTGTTTAGCCGGCTCGAAACGGGAAAGCGTTATTTTGAAACCTCCGCAGAGGTAGGGAAGCAGCTTATAGCACGAAACGAACTGCCTGAGTCGTCACTGCTAAATGCCTATTACGGTCTGGCTGTACTGCATAGAAATGCGCTAGAAAATGAATTGGCCAGACAATACATTGATACTTGCCTGATGGTGAAAGACCCTACGAACCGCATGAGCGAGGCTTTTGTGAATATTGAACTTGCCTTTGTTTTGGGCAATGAAGGAAACTACCAAGAGTCCCTGCAACGCATAAATATGTACCGGGAGTTTTTTGCTGAGAAACAACCTTCCTACCTGGTCATTATTGACTCTTTCCTGGCCGGTATTTACTACGAAAATAATATGTATGATGAAAGTGAACAGTACTATTTAAAAGCACTTGAAGCGGGCGCCAAATACAAAAGTCATCAAGATTTAATCCCGGATATTTATGAGCACCTTTCACATATCTATGCCGAAACGAATAGGGACAAAAAGGCCTACGAATATCTGGTGGTAGCAAAGTCGCTCGAAGAAGAACAGTTCGGCCCCCAGAGCGAAAACAATCAAAAAATACTGGCCATTACCGATAAGTACCGAGCTAAACAGGAAAGCAAACAAAGGGAATTGGAAAAACAGAAGATCAAAAAATTGGAGCAGGAAGCCGAGATTTATTCCTTGAAATCATTGCTGCTCTATTTGACCGTAATTTTCCTTACTATTCTCATTTTTGTCATCTATCGATTCTTAAGGACGAGATACAAAGCGCAAAAAGCTGCGATTAACCTTGAAAATAAGGTGAAGCTTGAAAAAGCCAGGGAAGTATTGGAAGTGAAAAACAAAGAACTTACGGCCTCAACCTTACAGCTCATTGAACGAGACGAACTTCTTGCCGACTTAAGAGAAAGATTAAAAGCTCAAAAAAACGGAGAAAATGGAAAAGAGATTGGAAAATTAGTAACTCACATAGATATCAATAAAAGTCATAACTGGGACGAGTTCAATGCTCGATTTATTTCCGTGAACAGTAAGTTCTATAATAATCTAAAGGAGTCTTTTCCAAATCTTAGTCAAGGTGATAAGAAAATTTGTGCCTTAATCAAACTGAACTTTTCCAGCAAAGATATGTCTCGCCTTTTAGGCATTTCGGTGGAATCAGTACATACCACAAGATACCGATTAAGGAAAAAATTAAATTTATCACGCCAGGATAATTTGGAGGATTTTGTCGCTACATTCTAAAATTAAACCTGTGTCCGGTAAAAAATTTAACGCAGAATAAAGACAAATCAAGGAGTTTGAGAAATACACACCAGCGAGCCTTCACCGTACCCTTACCGTTTGTTAGTGTTCAGAATCAGTAGTCCTAAAACTGAAGCCAGCAGAGAAGCTATAAGGATGCTTAGTTTGGCAGTGTCTAAAGTCGGTCCGGAAAAGGCGGTAGATGCTACTACAATAGACATAGTAAACCCTACACCGGCCAGGCAACCGGCGCCTAATAGACTTTTCCAACTTATCGCCGGGGACAAATGCGCAATACCAAGTTTACTTGCCAACCAACAAAAAAGAAATATCCCTAAAGGTTTACCGAGACATAAGCCAAGAATAATACCCGTATTGATGGCGGTAAATAAACGGGTTAAAAGTTCTTCTGAGCCGGTGACGAGAATGCCGGTATTAAAAAAAGCGAAAATGGGTAACACCAAATAATTCACCCACTTTTCCAAACTATGTTCCAGGTAATACCCGGGTTCCCGCAATCGGTCTACGGCTTTATTCAACTCGCGCAACGAATCAGACCGGATGACGGAGTCTGAAGTCTTACTATCGTGAATATTCGCAATTTCTTGCTCAAAGATGATCTGTGTTTGCGTAGCTACCCCCAAAATATCCCCTTTATTACGAAAAGGAATAAAAGCCGCCGTCAATACACCCGCCAAGGTGGCATGTAGGCCACTCTGGAAAATAAAGTACCATAAGAATAAGCCAAGAAATATATAAAGTGAAGTAGTATACACCCGGCGGTAATTGAGCACCGCCATAATCGCCAATATTCCCAAAGCCATTCCAAACTCAAAGAAATGAAATCCGTGACCGTAAAAGATCGCGATCACTACGATAGCTCCGAGATCATCGGCCACCGCTAAAGCAGATACAAATATTTTAAGGGAAGTAGACACTTTGCTGCCCAGTAGCGCCATGAGACCAAGTGTAAAGGCAATATCCGTGGCCATGGGTACCCCCCAGCCATGTGCTCCTTCTCCACCAATAGTTACGAAAGTATAAACCAGCGCCGGTACAATCATGCCACCGGTAGCTCCAATAATGGGCATCAACGCCTTATTGATATCGGATAACTCCCCGTCGATAATTTCCCGTTTAATTTCAAGGCCGATTAGAAAGAAGAAAATGGCCATTAGGGCATCATTAATCCAAACTTCCAGGGGCTCTAAAAATCGATGTTCTCCGAATTGAAACCCAAAATCCAGATGTTTTATGCTTTCATAAATATCTTGAAATCCGACATTCACAAAAATGAGAGCTGTAAGCGTCGCGAAAAGTAAAACGAAAGCTGCGGAAGCGCCCCAAGAAAAAAAGCTCTCCATCGCTATTTCAATATGCTTCGTCCCGCGATTTTCAACGGCCTCCATAAACGCATATTCATCCCAAGGCCCTCGGTATAGCCTTCCGTCCAGCGTCACAAAAGGGGCGATTGTAGCCCCCAATCGGTCCGCTTCTTGCCGCGCTATTTCGAGCTGCCTGTTTGTTTCGGTTGAGTTGTAGTCACCCTGAAATAACGCTAGGTCTAACTTCAGTTTTTGGGCTAGCTCCGTAAACGTACTATCACTGTAGTCGCCGTGATGTGAGGCAATTAATTCCCTCATTTCAATAAGCCTATCCTGGTTTGACGCAGCTAAGAGGGCCTTAGCCGCACGCATCGAATTTTGTTGATCGGAATTAGGGTTGACCAAGAACCGATATTCTATGGTCACCGAATTCCCAAGTCTTTCGACCGCTCTGTCCAGTCCTACTCGAGCTCTTGAAGCGGTCTTATCCATAGCATCTACGTAGGCAACAATTTCTACCGGCTCCTTTTTCTTCTTCTTCATTTCCTACAGGTTTTTACCAACTTACATTCTATTTTGACCGATGACGTATATACTTCTCAAGCACCACCGTTGTTATTACTATCACGTAGAACTGTCCGGCCAAACCCGTCAAGATAGCGGCCTTTTGAGCGATTGGATTTACCGGAACGATCTCACCGTACCCAATTGTAAGCAATGTGATAAACGAATAATACATTAACGCATCGGCCTTGAGGTCGAAATTTTGAGTTTCCAGCAATACCCCCCGAAACGCACCGGGGTACATTAAGTCAATAAATATGAAAAGAAAAAACGCCAGAAAACCAAGGGAGATATAACCGCTGATCAAACCCATGATTACGTTTCTATTGACCACTTCTGCTTGCCATACCTGCTGGATCAAATGGTAGGTGATACTCAGACCAAACGCTATGTTCACCAGGATCCGTAATAGAACCACTTTTTCATTTTCAGCAGGTAAGAGTAAACTTGATGCTAATAGAACCGTGGATAGGATAAAAAGGAATGAATAAAACCAGATCAATCGTTTCCTCGATAGGATCAGATTAAAACCCGCTGCTATACTGCACAGAAAAAACAGGGGCTGCAAAATGGTATCATGGATTTCCGGCGGAAATAAAAGCCCGCTAAACAGCACCACCATTTGCGTCACTAAAAATATATCAAATCTATTTTTATGAAGGTATTTCTGCGTTTGGTTGAGAATTATACCCTTTTTCATTCCATAGACTGAAGTGAATAATCCTCGTAATTTAATTTATAAACCAGGCTGTAAAATGCCGGTATGAAAAAAAGCGTTATGATGGTGCCAAACAGTAAACCAATCATAATTACTACGGCTAAACCTTCCCACATGGGGCCTCCGCCAAGGTATAAAGGAATCATACCTAACACTGTAGTGGCTGTCGCTAAAATTATAGGGCGAAAGCGCTGCAAACAGGCCATTACCACAGCGTCCTTGTCCTCTCTTTGGTACTTTCCCTGTTCCATTTCAATTCGATCGACCAGCACTATGGCATTGTTTATAATGATCCCAGCCAAGGATATCACCCCTAGGAAAGGCATAAATCCAAAATTCTGACCAAAAGACAGGAGACCTGCAGCTACGCCGGTCAAGGCCAGAGGAATGGTAAGGGCCACCATGGTCATTTTACGATAGGAGTTGAATTGAAGCATAAGCAACAGCAAGATGACAAACCCAGCTAAAGGAAGGTATTTAGCCACCGATCCCATATTTTCAGCAGAATCTTTTTGGTCTCCCCCAAACTCATATCTGTAGTAGGGAGGCCAATTTTCTTTTTGTTCTTCAAGCCATGGAGTGATTTCGAGTAGAATATCATTGGCATTTCCTCCTTCCAGTAGTTCCGATTCCGCCGTTATGGTTCTATGAATGTTATAGCGTTTAATTTTGGAGTACTCCCAGACCGGTTGTACACTGGCCACCTGAAGCAGCGGAACACTAAGCCCTGAATTCTGAACATAAACATTGAGCGCTTCCACATCATCTAAACTTAGCTGTTGGCTCTCATTGCTCCTCATATTAATGGGTATGGACTCATCTTCCTCTCTATACCTACCGGCCTCTACGCCGCTAAGCACCGTCTCCAGGGAAGTAGCAATATCGCTATTGCTAACCCCTGATTGCCTTGCTTTAATTTGATTGATTTCAATCTCAAACTTTTTTGTTTTAGGCCCCCAATCGTCCTTCACATTTTTGGTGGTGGGGTAACTCAGTAGTTTCAGCTTAATCGATTCAGAGATTTTAGCCAATTCATCCGGGTCATCACCGGATACTTTAATCTCTATGGGTGTACTTCCAGGACCTACGGCCAAGGCCCCTACCTTTATATCGGCATCCGGAAAACTTTCAAAACAGTAATTATCTAAACGGTTTATAATAGCTTGATTATCATCACCATGCGTCGTATTGATCAAAATATGGGCATAATTGGAATTAGCTTCATCGGGTTGATATCCTTGATCGTAGGATTCGGGACCCTCACCGATGTAGGAGGACCAGGAAGTGATACCCTTATCAGGCTGTTGGTCACTTTCTATCCAGAGCTCTTCTCGAATAAACTTATCGATCTGATCTACTACTTCTGCCGTACGTTCAATTTTAGTACCTTGTAATAAATTAATATCTGCGGTAATCATGTTACGATCACTATCTTCCATAAAGACGAAGGGAATCTTGCTAAATCCAAAAATCGCCAGAACGAACATCACAAAGATTGCTATGAGTACGGTTACTTTATACTTCAACGCCTTCATAATGAGATCCTGATACCCCCCTTTGAGCCAGGCAATCGTTTTATCCACTATTGAAGGTTTGGCATCACCCGATTTGAATTTCAAAAACAGATAACAAAACATGGTAATAATGGTCAAAGAAATTAACCAGGAAGAGATCAATGCAATAGATATGACCAGGAACAGCGGTCCTACGATATCGCCCATAATGGTCTCCGCGAGATAAAAGGCAGAAAACGCCACGGAAGTCGTTAATGTTGAAATGAGTAGTGGTACAAAGAGCTCGGAACAGGCCTCAATGGCCGCTTGCATTTTATCTATCCCCTCCTCCATTTTCACCATGATCGTTTCGGCCACAACGATACCGTTATCCACCATCATACCCAGTGCCATAATTAAGGCCGCCAGCGAAACCTGATTGATTCCAATCGTAAAAACACCCATCATAAAGAAGGTGGTTAAAATTACCAGGGGAATTAAACTGGAGATGATTAGTCCCGTTCTAAATCCGAGGAAGATAAGCATCACAACGGCCACGATCGAAATGGACTGGATCAAATTCTCCATAAACTCATTAATTTTGCGTTGAATAAAGGTATCCAACCTAGACAGGTAAGTGACTTCGATCCCCACCGGGAGTCTTTCTTCCCATTGATCCATCAGCTCAAGGACTTGTTCACCTAAATTCAAGATGTTGGCGTTCTCTTTCAGGGAAACATGTAAGGAAAGTGCATTGCTCCCGTTTACAGTAACAATCTGTTTGGAGGGAGTTATATAACCTTTGCTCACGGTAGTAATGTCTTGCAAACTCAACAAACTACCCCCATCTCCAATAGGTATTAACAAATCTTTTATTTCGTCAACCGAATCGAAATTACCGGTTGGCTCAAGCACTAATCGCTCGTCATATATATTAATTTCCCCTCCGGAACTTAAAATATTTGTGTTTTCAATAATTTGTGACAATTGACTCACCGTAAGGCCATACTCACGTAAGCGGGCATCGTCAAATTCTATAAATACCCTTTCATCCTGGTCACCGCCAATAATAACGCGTTTTGAATCTTCCAGCGCAATGAGATCATCTTGAATTTTATCCGCATAAAACTTCAGCTCTTCATAGGAAAATCCATAGCTCTCTAAGCCAATGACAATACCATATACATCGCCTATCTCATTATCATCTAAAAAAGGGATCACATTGGTAGGTAAGCCGTCAATTTCCTGAAGCTTTCGTCGTAACTTGTCCCAAACGGCCTGCATATCTTCAGGGCCTACAGATTCTTTAAGCTCAATAGCAACGATAGACATTCCCGTGCGCGAGGTACTGGTTACCTCTTTCAGTTCAGGAAGCTCCTGTACCTTCTCCTCCACTTTCTCCGTAACTAGCAGCTCTACCCTTTCCGGAGCTGCACCCGGCCAAATACTAATAACATTTGCATTTCTTACGGTGTATGGCGGAAAGCTATCTTTAGAGAGGGATAGATACAAAATTACTCCCATAAGTAGAACAACGATCAACACCATTGACGTTATCCTATTTTTCTCGATGGTGATCTGAGCTAAATTCATCGTTGATCCAGAAGTTTAACACGTTGTCCGTCCAGCAATATATGAAGCCCACCTGTAGCTATCTTTTTTCCTTCGCTTACACCGCTAATGACTTTAAAGCCGTCGTTGGTCAACTCACCCACTTGTATACCGACCTTTTTGGCAATATATACCGAGCTATCCTCTGACTCCTCCAGCAGAATAACATAGTTCCCTGTTTCGTCTTCTCCCACCGCGTAAACAGGTATAGTTAACGTTGGCTCAGTATCTATCGAGCCAAAGGTGAAGGTAGCCGAGGCCGGCATCCCCGGTCGAAGATCATTGTTATTATCATCGAGTTTGATAATAACAGGGTAGACACCGCTCCCGATGGAAGAATAACCCACCTCTGTCACTGTACCTGTCACTTTTGTATCACTGATACTAACATCTGCTTTCAGGCCCTGCGTAATCTTAGAAATAATATTTTCGGGAATCCCTACACTCACCTCTATATTAGCATCTTCTGCGTCCATAACTATGATGGCTTGTCCCGCCTGCACAAACTCGTTGACCTCGGCTTTGACATCAGAAATAACTCCGGAAAGTGGCGCTTTGATACGTGAATAATCAAATTCTGATTCTACAAGTCCTAATTCCCTTGTGGCGGTCTCGTAGGAGCTTTGGGCATTGGCAAATGTGGTCTTTGCATCTTCATAATCATCCAAAGAAGCACTTTGGGATTGATAGAGTCGCTTTGTCCTTTCAAGGTCAGACCTGGCGTTTTGCATTGTTATTTCAGAACTCTGAACATTGGCCTTGGCTTTTTGATAGGTCAATTGGATGTCCTTCATATCAAGCGTCCCCAAAAGCTTTCCTTTCTTGACCCGGTCTCCAATATCAGCATCAAGCATAGTAATGAGGCCGTTCAATCGGAAACTTAGGTTAGTTTCTGAACCGGATTGAGAAGTACCGGAAAATGTTCTTTTCTGTATGCCGCCGGTCATAGCAACCGATTCGAACTTGACCGGACGAATCCTGGCTTTATCTTGAGCAGTTTCACCACAGCTTGCCAGCAGTACGATGAAAAGTAGGTTTAGGTAGAATTGAGAAGAATATATTTTCATTTTCATTTTATTTGGCAAAAATGTATTAGCTATCTGTCGTCCAGTTCCGTTTTATACTGTTCGTATCGATCTCCCAAAGCGGTAATCTGACTCTCGGTAGACAGCATACTGTAAAACCCAACATTGTTTTCGAGGGTTACAAAGGCCAGTAAGTAATTATACACGGAGTTATTGAAAGCCAGTCGAGTCTCTAAAGCCGTATTTTGTGAATCAAAGAGCTGGACTACCGATACCGTTCCTTTACGATAAAAATCCTGAGTGATGAGAAAGTTCTTCCATGAACTTTCCGCCGAAACAAAAGAAAAATCAATGTTTGATCGTGTCGTTATTAAATCGGTCAATAAGTTGCTTATGTTCAATTCCAGATTATTGTCGAAATCCTGAAGTCCCATCTCGAGCTGCTCTAATTGGATTTTTGAGGTTTGAATATTGTAGCGTCTTCGGTTACCATCAAACAGCGGATAGGAGGCGGAAAGTCCTAAAGACCAGTTAGAGTCAAAAAAGTTACTCATTGAGGTCTCCGTTGAAGCCGCTCCCGAACGATCCAGCACTTCACTCTGAAGGGCTGACAGCGAAACCGTGGGCGTATAATAGGCTCTTTTATTTCCTTTTAATTGTCTTTGGGTAGCATCAATAGTGTAGGTCAACTCTTTTCTGAGCGGGAAATTCCGCTTCGCCTCTTCTACCAAAAATTTAGAAATGACCTGTATATCATTGGGTGAATTTATATTTCCTAAGACCGGATTATCCTCAAAAAAGCGATAGAGGCCACCGTCTAGCGACACATCCTCGATAGTGAACTTTTCATCCAGCGTATTATTCAGCAGGGTGTTAAGATTAATTTTAGCGACCACTAAAGAGGTCTGAGCCTCAATCAACTCTTGTTTGGTTTGAGCTACCTCAGACTCCCAGCGAAAAACATCTGAACTGTTAATGGAACCAATATCCCTCTGCAATTGCGATAGCTCTAAGTTCTTTTTCAAAAGTTCCAGGTTTTCAAGTTGTATCTCAACATTGGTCTTGGTCAAAAGGATATTAAAGTAAGCCGTATAGATATCCAAAATCACATCGTTAATCTCTTGCTGTGTAGCGCTTTTCTGCGCTTCATTTAAGAACCTCTGAATGCCTATGTTGGCAGATATCTCCTCGTCGTAAATAATTTGGTTGACATTACCTGACTGCGTAACCGTTCGCTCAGACTGCCCTATAAATTCACTGGTAGAGCTTTCATTTACCTGAGTAATATCCATTGAAACATTGGCGGTAGGAAGATATTCGGAAACCGCAAACTTTACATCCTGCTCTGCCAGTTCAACGTCTTTATTCGTGATTTGAATACCTAAATTTACTTCAAAGGCCTTGGTAAGCAACTCTTGAATACCGTAGACCGTAGACGTAGCTTCTTCAGCGCCTGCATTAAGCAAATTGGCGGTGTACAATGTTTCAAAAGAAGGTGAAAAACCTATCTCATAAGAGGTAGCCACATTGAAAAATAATTGATTTTTATTATCCAGATTCACAGATATATTCTCTAAGGGCGTTCCCTGTTTAATTTCATCAACCATAATAGCTAATCTCCTGACCAAAGTCCCGTACCCATCATCGGCGGTCACAGAAGCCATAATGCCTTGCTCAACGTAATCTTTTATCAAAGCGTACGACGGTAGTTTTTTCTCAAGTAAAATTTGAGCTATCGGCGCTATTTGTTCGTCATCAAATTCATAAATTGAACCTATAAATACGGCATCTGTGCCTTCGGGAATGTTTTGTAATGAACCTTCGATGTCATCACTTACGGGTATCACATTAATTTCCGCATTAAATTTTTCGGAAAGCTCCCGCAGTTTTTGATCTACTTTCTGCCGGTTCACAATCAACGTACTTTTTTCATATGTAAGAATGGCTAGGTTCTTAAATTCTACTAACTCATAAAAATTAGAGAGTTCCGAATCTATGTCGCGGGAAGTAAGGATGTAGGTAAAATTTTTGACCCCTGAAGTACCCTTTGAGGTTAAGGGTATTTCCTGTATATCTACGTTTGTAATGCCAATAGCGATCGTGGGTTTGGTTATAGCACCATTGGTCAGGATACTCTTGGCGCTAAGCACGCCCACCAGTAGAACTAAATCACATTCCGGCGAAAGGCGGCCGTAGGCATCTATCGCCACTTGTGCGTCCCAGTTAATAGGAACGACGTTCTTTTCATCAATAACGACTTGAAATGACGCACCTAATATTTTTTGGATTTCTCCGGTGATCTCCTCTTTTAATACTGTTACTCGTTCCTGATTGCCTTCCGTATCGATTATCATGCCTATACGATAATCTTGAGCAGTAGCACCTATAACAAGTAATAAGAAAAAAAGTACAATGAAATATCGATTCATATAAAGAAAATGTATAGTGTACTACAAGTGCGAAATATACGGGCATGACCCCTACAACAGCTTTCAAGGTTCTGCATAACAAAAATGCAATTCATTAATATTTCTTAATGTTTAACTCTACACTAATTTGTAATCCAAGTCTTTATTGTAAGCGTTATACGGGAGAGTCACTTTTGTATTCTTAATCTGTATTAAGGAAACCTCCGTGATATACCGCTATCATTATCCTGTAGAAAGAGTAATTATCGTAATGAAAGACGACTTTTTATTAAAAAATATTCACGAACGTGCTTCTTATATCCTGGCTAACAAGCTTCCGCCTGAATTGGCGTTCCACAATCTAGAACATACACAAAATGTATTAAAAGGAGCCAGAGTTATCGGAAGTGCCGAAGGTTTGGAAGAAAGTGAAATGGTAGTTTTGGAAATGGCCGCCGTACTGCACGATGTGGGCTATATCAATACCCTGGAGAATCATGAGGACGAAAGTATAAAAATAGCAAAAGAGGCCATGAAGGAACTGGAGGCTTCCGATAACTTGATCAAAGAGGTATGTCAATGTATTGCAGCCACTAGAAAAGGTTACGTTCCTCAAAATAAATTAGAAGAAGTTATAAAAGACGCGGATGCCTTTCATTTGTCTACCCCCAATTATTTTGATAACCTGTATGCTTTGAGAAAGGAATGGGAAGCCACTCAGAACAAAGTGTACTCGGATTTAGAGTGGTACAAACTGAATATTTCTTATTTAACAGAACACACTTATTGTACGCACTTTGGCCAAGAGTACCTTCAGCCTAAGAAAGAAGCAATTATCGAAAATCTCAATGCTAAACTAGGTCAACTCGAAAAGACCTTCGACAAAGGGATGGCTGAAATGGGCATGACAAAGGACGACCTTAAAAAATACAAGAAAAAATTACTGAAGGCTGAAGGGCGTCCGGAAAGAGGTATAGAAACTATGTTTCGGTTAACCTCCAAAAATCATATATCCTTGAGTGGTATCGCCGATAGTAAAGCAAATATTATCATATCCGTTAATTCAATCATTATTTCAGTGTTAATTGGCACGTTAATGCAAAAGCTGGATAATAACCTGCACCTTATACCACCTACCGTATTTTTATCAGTGGTGAATGTGACATCTATCGTTTTTGCCGTACTTTCCGTTCGTCCCAATATCTCCAAAGGCACATTTACAGAAGATGACATCCGAACGGGTAAAACCAACTTGCTATTTTTCGGTAATTTCCATGCAATGAAACGGGATGATTATCATTGGGGTATGAATAGGCTAATGGAAAATGGCAATTTCTTATATTCAAACCTCATTGACGACATCTATTTTTTAGGTGTGGTGCTCGCCAAGAAATATAAGTACCTGCGACGGTCTTACACTATTTTTATGGTTGGTATTACGATCAGCCTTGCCCTATTCATAATCAGTAATTTCTTTGCGCTCTGAGGTTCTGCAACTTACTTTAGTTTACTGCAAATGATAGCACGCGTGCCGGCTAATCGGAAACATGAGTGAACTACCTTGAAGAAAATTGAGGTAGTCGCTAAAGTCCGGAGGAGGTCAATGTAATTACGTGTTGTAATTTTCGCTTGAATTGAGAGATGAAGCCAAGTCTTTTTTGCCGTAGTGTCTCGGAGAAAACAACATCGTAACCCTGGTTTCAGATGCCTTTCTTCGCTCCAGCAAGACACTTCTCTTTGAAGCAATAAAAGTGGGTCTTTCGAAGAAGTAGCCGAGAGCGTAGAGTCTTTGCTTAGCAACCCTTCGCGTAGATTAGCCCCTTCGTTTCTTAAGATTCAAATAGCAGTTTTTTTACTATACCCAGTTTTCTTATCCGCGATTCTAAGGTTGACGGATTAATATCCAGGATCTCTGCTGCGCCTCCCGGTCCTCTTACCTTACCTTTAGTGTATTTGAGCGTGTTTATAATGAGATCTTTTTCAGCTTTTTTATAGGTCTTCAAACCTTGTGCGGTGGCACCTTTAGCTGAGTAGGCTTTTGACGGAGAATCCCGGGTTATGAGTAATTCAGGTGTTATATCTATTAACTTACCCTTCGATAAAATTACTTCTCTTTCGATAACATGCTGGAGCTCCCTGATGTTACCCGGCCATTCGTAGTTGAGCATTGTAGGTAATGAATTCTTAGAAAACTTCAGATTGCCCCTCCCTAGTTTACGCGAAAACCGCTTTAAGAAGAGTTCGGCTAGTTCCGGAATCTCATCTTTTCTATGTCTCAACGGGGGTATATTTATGGGAAACACGTTCAATCGGTAGTACAGATCGGCCCTGAAATTTCCCGCTTGCACTTCCTTCTCCAAATCTCTATTCGTAGCAGCAATGATCTTCGCATTTAGTTTTATCGGAGAAGCGCCACCTATCCGCAAAATTTCCTTTTCTTGTATTACCCGCAGTAATTTCGGCTGCAGGTCAATGGGTAACTCACCGATCTCGTCTAGAAAAATGATACCATTATGGGCCATTTCAAATTTCCCAATGACCTTTTTTAGCGCTCCGGTAAAACTACCTTTCTCGTGTCCAAAAAGCTCTGATTCGATGAGTTGACTCGGTAGCGCTGCACAATTAATTTTGACCATAGGCTTAGTGTTTCCGGATTTACCGTGAATTGATCTAGCCACCAATTCCTTGCCGGTACCTGTTTCACCGTAAATCAGTACGGATGTATCCGTTCTTGACACTACCTTAATTTTTTCTCTGATAGACTCAACGGCAGGACTATGGCCAATAAATCCATCTACGTTATGACGGGCATTAATTTCATCATGCAAGTATTTTTTTTCCTGCTCCGCTTCATTTTTCAATAAATGCAGTTTTTCAAAATATAAAATATTCTCGACCGCAATTGAAATATGATTAGCCACTGCCTCGAATATCTTAAAGTGCGCAGCACCAAAGAAATCCTCCTTACTGGACATCATAATAAAGTAACCTAACTGTTTTCTATTGCTTTTCAGTGGAATAAAAAGAGCACTTTTAGTAGGTATATAGGTTAGCGCTTCCCTTGCCGCATCAATAGGTAATCCCGACCACATGTCATCAAGACTCAAAATGAGAGGTTCACCCATGTCCATTAACTCCCTGATCTTATCCGTAACCGGAAAATTGTTAAAAGAATCTACTAGACTAATAAAGTGATCATCCACTTCAGGAGAATCTAAATCAAACATTAAGGTCAAGTAAGTGCCGTCATCATTAAGCAAAGCAATATGAGGTGATCGATCCAGGTCAAACAGCTTTCGCAAAGATTTATTGATCCGGGCAAAAAATTCATATCTATCTTTAAACCGAACCATTGAACTGTTAATTTCCAGCAGAAATTGTCGCTCCTTTTCCACACGAGTCAGATTTCCGTAGGTAGCTCTATATTTGGCAATTTCAATAGTAGATTTAAGCTCCAGCTCATTCACCGGCTTTATCAAATAACCATAGGGTCTAAATTTTCGAGCCTCTTTCAACAGCGAATCATCACTAAATGACGTCAGAAAAATATAAGGCACTTCATGATAGTTCAGAAGCTCACCTATCTTAATGCCACTATTTTCACCGTGAATTGAAATATCAACTATGCCGAAATCAAATTGATGAGATTCAATTTCTCGGGTGGCATCCTCGTACGTTAAACGGGTGTGAAAATTGGAATATCCAATAGCAGCTAGTTTCTTTTCAAGGTCTTGAGCAAGTGAGATATCACCCTCTAAAATCAATATTTTAAATTCGTTGTTTTCTTCAGTAACCATTCGTAAAGAGTAACTAAGTTTTCTTGAAAACTACGATATTCAAAATTTATTTTTCGTGGAAACACGATATTTCGATTATTTACATTCCACGATTCATTCTACTTGAGTTATTAAGTGACTGATAATGAGAATATTAAGACAAAATAATCACCAAATATATCATTGGCACCTCTATTGCTACCAGATGGATTCACTTACTAATCGAAAAGAGATATGGTGGATGCGATGAACATGGTGGCCAAGGCCCTATTCAAAAACACTAAAACAGGCGTAAGGCTCTACAAAAAGGGCCAGATATTACAATACAAAGGAGACCGCAATTCCAAAATTTATTTTGTCAAAAAAGGATTGGTGCGGAGTTATGATATTGATAAAAATGGAAGAGTTCACACGTTTATGTTTGCCATTTCCGGGCAAAGTATTTACGACCCGAACTCCATAAATACGAGTAAACCTTCCGAACTTTTTCTGGATGTCATTGAAGATAGCGTAGTTGAAACTATTAATCTCAAATCACTGGATACTTCTTCCATTCCATCAAAATCGAAAGATGTTATTATCTCCATGCTCAATACTAGTCTTTGTGAATTGCAGAATAGGGTAATCAAAATGATGAGCGCTTCCACCTACGAGCGCTATGAGTTCTTTTTGAAGAAATATCCGGAAATAGCCAATAGAATTCCACAATGGATGATAGCCTCTTACCTGGGTATTACTCCTGAGGCATTGAGTAGCGTCAAGGGCAAATATTATCGACAGTTAAAAACGGCTTGATACCAATTCTGGTGGGTTACCAAAAGGAGCAACGGAACAGGATCTTATTTGTCTTTTTTCGCAATTGGATCATTTTATTCTCTATCTACGGTATTGTACGGGGTCTAGGTACCATTGAAGAGGGGGCCGTTGAACTTCTTATTATTGATAAAGTGCTCTTGACTTTATTGTTTGGAGGATTGGTAGGATTACTATCCGGTGTGGCACAGATATTCCTCGAAGAAAAATTAGATCACCACCTACGCTTCACACAGATCATTTTATTTAAAACGCTTTTAATTTTTACTTTGAGCGTCGCTACACTGATCTGCGCCTTTTTTTATTTTAAGAATGTTCTTGACCGCGACTTGTCCCTCACGGATGTTCTAATCAGTCCTACCGCCCTCTCACTCATTGTTTTTTTAGTTATCGGTGATATTTTTTTAAGCTTTATTCGAAAAGTTGATCAAATGCTTGGCGCAAATGTACTCAACGATCTAATGAGCGGTAAATACTATCGTCCAAGGCAAGAAGAACGTATTTTCATGTTTCTAGATCTTAAAGGATCCACGACAATCGCCGAGCAACTTGGGTTCAAAAAGTATAGCTATTTCATTCAGGATTGCTTTATTGATTTAAGTGTAGCCATGGATTATGAAGCTGAAATCTATCAATATGTAGGTGATGAAGCTGTTTTAACCTGGAAGACGGAGCCCGGACTCAAAGATCAGAACTGTTTGCTCGCCTTTTTTGCGTTCCGCAACCAACTTAAAACAAAACGCGAATACTATGAAAACAAATATCAAACT
>JBCCIX010000003.1:0-28256 GCA_039028075.1 Bacteroidota bacterium
CATTGAGCTTAATAAGCCCTGAAAAAATGAACAACCCGCCTACAAAGAACCTCGAAAAGAGGTCAATTGCTTTCCTTATCATCTTGTTCTCCTTTTAATTTTATCAAGCAAAAAACGGCATAATTGATCATATCTTTATAAATGGCATCGATCCCCTCAGAAATTAATGTTTTGCCCTGGTTATCTTCAATCTGTTTTACTCTTAACAGTTTCATAAGGATAATATCCGTCATGCTACTCACCCGCATTTCTGTCCAGGCTTCTCCATAATCATGATTTTTATTCACGAGCAAGCTTAGGGTATCTTCGGCTATGCTTTCATATAATGGAAGTAACTCATCTAAACTCATATCCAGTTTAGCATTTGCTTCTAATTTAAGCCGCATAATTGCCAAAATACAATAGTTTATGATGGCAATAAATTCGTCTGAAACATGCTCTTCTACCCTTTGCTCGCCTTTCTCCTGAATGCTTCTTATCCTCTGCGTCTTGATGAATATCTGATCTGTCAGAGATGGAACCCTCAATATTCTCCATGCGGTACCGTAATCATGGGTTTTCTTTTTGAAAAGGGCTTTACACTCCTCGATCACCTCCTTATATTCGCCTACTGTTTTTTCTATCAAAACTAGATGGTTGGATTTATACTAATCGACATGACGTGATGCAAAATACGGCTTTTTCATACAAAAAAACATTGAACCTAAGGGGTAAACTACTCAGTTTAGATACTCAAAAAGTGATGGGCATTATCAACCTCACACCGGATTCATTTTTCGAGGGAAGTAGGGCAAATTCCGAAAAAATAGTTCTTAAAAGAGCTGAAAAAATGTTGGCTGATGGCGCAACGTTTATTGACCTAGGTGGCTATTCAAGCCGTCCCGGAGCAGAAGAAGTTAGTATTGATGAGGAACTAAATCGAGTGGTTCGTCATATCTCAAACATTAGAAAAGAGCTTCCCGAGCTCTATATATCTGTAGATACATTTAGAGCTTCTGTAGCCAGGGAGGCTTTAAATTCAGGTGTTGATTTGATCAATGATATTTCCGGAGGAGAATTGGACTCCCAAATGTTTGACTTAGTAGTAAAAGCTAACGTCCCTTACATCGTCATGCATATGAGAGGAACCCCACAAAATATGTCACGCCACGCAGAGTACGAAGATGTAACCTTAGAAGTTTATAAGATGCTCCAATCTAAGTGCAATCAACTTCATAAGTTAGGTTTAAAGGATATGATTTTAGATCCCGGCTTTGGTTTCGCGAAAACTGCTAAGCAGAGCTTTGAATTATTAGAAAAATTAGAATGTATTAATCGAATTGGACTGCCTCTGCTCGTAGGGGTATCAAGGAAATCGATGATCTACAAATCATTACATACGAACCCTTCAGGTGCGTTGAACGGGACTACGGTCCTAAATACAATCGCACTGATGAAAGGAGCTGACATTTTAAGAGTTCACGACGTGAAAGAAGCGGCAGAGAGCGTCAAATTGTTTAATTTAACGTTTTCATGAAAAAGATGATAAGTCATTGATTTTTCTTTTTAACATAGGCTTCCTGGAGATTAGCTGGGTAGATATTATAGATATACTACTTGTCAGCATTCTTATGTATCAGATATACAAGTTAATGCGTGGCAGCGTTGCGGTGAAAATATTTCTCGGCATTCTTTCACTCTATTTAATTTATTTGATTGTAAGGGCCGCGCAGATGGAGCTGTTAGGTCTAATTCTAGGGCAGTTTATGGGTGTAGGTGTTTTGGCCGCGATAATACTTTTCCAACCCGAGATCAGGAAATTTTTATTGTTAATCGGTAAAACAACGGACTTTAATAAAGGCAACTTTTTTAAGAATCTCTTTATTTGGAAAAAACGTGACCCACTTGATGGATATAACATTACCCCGGTAATTGAAGCGGCTAAAACCTTGGGAGGTACAAATACAGGTGCACTTATTGTTTTTTCGCGGGACTCAGAACTGAAATTTTATGCCGAATCAGGAGATATTATAGATGCCTACTTATCAAAACGCCTTCTCATGGCCATTTTTAATAAAAATAGTCCATTGCATGATGGTGCGGTCATATTGTATAAAGGTAAGATAAAAGCGGCTCGTTGCGTTCTTCCGGTTTCAGAAACTGAAAATCTATCAGCCCAGTTCGGTCTGAGGCACCGAGCGGCTCTGGGTATGTCAGAGATTACAGATACTATGGTTTTAGCGGTATCGGAAGAAACCGGTCAATTTTCTATCGCTCGAAACGGTAAGTTGTCTCATAACCTTTCGCCCCTGGAGATTCGCAAAATGATCAATGAATATCTGACCGATACCAAAAAGAAACTAAGAGAAATAGAAAGCCATTCGACTGAACAATCCTCCTCTGTATCGGGCAGTGAGGTAAAAGCTGGTATCTAAATTACCTTCAATTTTTTTCCAACATTTATAAATTCATTGATGGCAGCATCCAAATGATGTCGTTCGTGTGCGGCAGAAATTTGCACGCGAATACGGGCTTGCCCTTTTGGCACCACCGGATAGAAAAATCCAATGACATAAATACCTTTTTTCAACAACTCATCGGCAAATTTTTGAGATAAAGGTGCATCGTAAAGCATAATAGGAACAATAGGGTGCTCGCCGGACTTTATGTCAAAACCGGCCTCAGTCATTTTCGTCCGAAAATAATGTGTATTTTCTTCTAACTTATCCCTTAGCTCAGTGGTCTCACTAAGCATGTCTATTACCGCTATTGAAGCACCGGCAATTGAAGGTGCCAAAGTATTCGAAAACAAGTAAGGTCGCGATCTTTGACGTAAAAGCTCAACAATCTCTTTTTTCGCTGAGGTAAACCCACCAGAAGCTCCCCCTAGCGCCTTTCCTAAAGTGCCTGTGATAATATCTATCCGGTCCATCACACCGCGATACTCATGAACCCCTCTACCTGTCTTACCTATAAAACCGGTTGAATGACATTCATCAGTCATTACCAGCGCTCCGTATTTATCGGCCAAATCACAGATCCTATCTAATCGAGCTATGGTGCCGTCCATTGAGAATACACCATCCGTGACGATGATTTTCTGTTTGGCTCCCTTAATTTCAGCGCCTTGCAGCTGTTTCTCAAGATCTGCCATGTCATTATGCTGATACCTGTAACGCATGGCTTTACAGAGTCTTACCCCATCAATGATCGACGCGTGATTTAGGGCATCAGAAATTATCGCATCTTCAGGACCTAGCAAAGGTTCGAAAACACCGCCGTTAGCATCAAAAGCAGCGGCATACAAAATAGTATCTTCCATTCCTAAAAACTCAGATATTTTTTGTTCCAACTCTTTGTGTATGTCCTGCGTCCCGCAGATAAATCGCACTGAAGACAGCCCAAAACCATGCGTATCTATTGCGCGCTTGGCGGCATCGATGACCTTGGGGTGCGAAGACAATCCAAGATAATTATTGGCGCAAAAGTTGATAACATCAGCACCTTCAGAGGTGCTAATGTCAGCTGCTTGAGGCGTACTAATAATGCGCTCCTTTTTGAAAAGGCCAGCTTCTTTAATTGCTTCTAATTCTGCGGCTAACTTAGGTTTTAACGTATCGTACATTTTAATCAGTTTTTGGCTTTTTTAATACTGGTTTTGCTGTTACAATCTTCAATTTCAAGGGCCTTCGCTTTGGCGATGCCTGTTTTTCTTTAGGCATAACTTTTGAGATTACTGTTTTTTCCTGATAAGGATATTTACGTCTAATTGCATTGATCAAATACAACTTCTGCGCCGTAAAACTCTTAGGATGCACCTGTTCAAAGAGCACTTTCCAGGCATCCCAAAGATGTGCTTCATTTTCCTTGAACTGATCAGAGTCAATCTTTTTAGATATCAAATAATCTTCCCAAAACATGGCCGTAAATATAGAACAATCGGACAGCCTTTTTGATCCTTTCAATCGATTTCGATTTGGTTTTCAACTACCGAAATGGGTAATTTCGCCCGTCGTAAAATTCTTCCAAAAAATGCACAAGGTACTCGTCATTGGCGCGCTTGGTCAGCTCGGTTCAGAATTAACCGATGCATTGAGATCATTACATGGGAAAGATAAAGTGATCGCCACTGACGTGCGAGAACCAGCCGTTGAAAATGGACTATTCGAGCTATTGGATGTCATGGATAAATCTGCTCTAAATGGTATTGTAGAAAAGTACGGTATTACCAGAATCTACCATTTGGCAGCAGTTTTATCCGCTAAGGGAGAAAGTAATCCTAAAATGGCATGGGATCTGAATATGAATAGCCTGATCAATGTTCTAGAGCTAGCCAAGTCTAAGAATCTTGATCGGATATACTGGCCAAGTTCAATAGCTGTTTTCGGCCCTGGTACTCCTGCAGACCATACTCCACAGCACACGGTAATGGACCCTAATACGATTTACGGCATCAGTAAATTAGCTGGGGAGAGGTGGTGTGAATATTACCATCAAAAGTACAGTGTAGATGTAAGAAGCCTTAGGTACCCCGGCTTAATAGGTTACAAAGCCAAACCCGGAGGAGGGACTACTGATTATGCTGTAGATATCTATTACAAAGCCTTGGAAGAAGGTAAATACACTTGTTTTCTTGAAAAAGATGCTTATCTGCCGATGATGTATATGGAAGATGCGGTAAAAGCAACCGTAGAACTTATGCAGGCTGATGAATCGAAGATAAAAATTAGATCTAGTTATAATGTTGGCGCTCTGTCGTTTAGTCCAGCGCAAATAGCCGCATCCATTGAAAAGTATTTACCTGAATTTCAAATGTTCTATGAACCCGATTTCAGGCAAAAAATAGCAGATTCTTGGCCGAACTCTATTGACGACTCAGCTGCGCGCCAGGACTGGGGTTGGAAGTACTCCTTTGACCTAGATAAGATGACTCATACTATTTTAAATGGTCTAAGAGGAAAGTTAAGATAATACTAGCTTGACACGGAAATCATTTTGACAGACGTAATAGACTTGTATATTTGATCCAATAGAAGGAGTACAAGATGGCTAACTACGACAACTTAAAAACTCAAATCCAAACCGGAGTTTGCGTTATCACGGTTTCCCGGCCGGAAAGCTTGAACGCACTCAGCATCAAGACGATTGATGAGATCCGCACGGCAGTTCAGCATGTATATGATGATAGGGACGTAAAAGCGGCTATTATTACTGGATCCGGAGAAAAGGCATTCGTAGCGGGAGCGGATATTAAAGAAATAGCAGAGTTGAATGAGGTGAATGCTCGCAAATTTGCTGAAAATGGGCAAGAGGTTTTCGCCCTGATAGAACAATGTGAAAAGCCCATTATCGCCGCTGTAAATGGCTTTGCGCTGGGTGGTGGCTGTGAGCTTGCGCTAGCTTGTCATCTTCGCGTGGCGTCAAGCAATGCTAAATTTGGCCAGCCAGAAGTTAACCTAGGCATTATCCCCGGGTACGGCGGAACGCAACGACTTACCCAGTTGGTTGGTCGGGGTAAAGCACTGGAACTAATGATGACTGGTGATATGATTTCTGCTGACCAGGCCATGTCTTTAGGCTTGGTAAATCACGTAGTAGAAAGTCAGGATGATCTCATGGAAGCTACACACCAAATTCTACGTAAGATAACCTCTAAGGCCCCACTGGCTATAGGCATGATTATCAATTCGGTAAATGCCTATTATTCCTCCGAAGTGAATGGATATCAAACCGAAGCTAACAGCTTCGCCCACTGCTCAAGAACTGAAGATTTCAAAGAAGGCACTTCCGCTTTCATAGAGAAAAGAAAACCCCAATTCAAGGGCCAGTAACTTGAGTCAGCTCAAGACTTTAGCAAGTCAGACAATCATATACGGTGCAAGTAGTATCCTTGGGAGGCTCATTAATTATCTCCTCGTAGGTCTACACACTTCCATATTCCTGCCTGAAGCCCTGGGTGTAGTGACAGCTCTTTATGCCTACGTAGCCATCATCATGATCGCTTATACCTACGGAATGGAGACGACTTTCTTTCGATACGCAAAGGAAGATCCTAAGAAAACCTACCATGCCGCTTTTACCATTGTGGTTGTAGTAAGTACAGCGCTCACACTCTTCCTATTTGGTTTTTCTAACGAATTGGCCAAGGCTATTGGCTATCCTGAAACAGGGCTTTACATTAAATGGAGTGCACTTATAATGTGGATTGACGCCTTTTCAGCCGTTCCTTTTGCGCATTTAAGATTTCAAAATAAGGCAAAAAAATTCGCGTCGGTAAAAATAGCGAACATACTGCTTAACATTTTTTTACAATATTTAATGCTCAGTCTATTACCGTCATTATCGGTAAACTTTCAGCCCTCAATCGGTCATATTTTTTTGGCGAATTTAGTGTCCAATGGAGTAATTATTTTCTTTTTGCTTAAAGAAATATCCGAGCTCAGGGTCCGAATTGATATGCCTACCGTAAAAAAGATGCTCAAGTATTCATCTCCTATTTTCCTGATGGGAATGGCAGGGATGCTTAACGAGCAATTGGATAAAGTACTCATCGAACATCTTCTGCCAGACTCATTTTATGAAAATATGAATAGTACGGCCGCACTTGGTGTTTATGGTCAAACTTTCAAAATAGGTGTTTTTATGATGCTCGCGGTTCAGGCTTTTAGGTATGCCGGTGAACCCTTCTTTTTTGCGCAAGCTGAAGATAAAAAAGCACCCGAACTTTTTGCAAAAGTCATGCATTACTTCATCATATCGGGACTTTTGCTATTTGTGCTAGTAAGCTTAAATGTTGATCTTTTGGCTAGCATATTTCTTAGGAAACCAGAATTTAGAGTAGCTCTTTATTTGGTACCACTGCTGCTATTTGGCAAACTTCTCTACGGTGTGTATTTAAATCTTAGTATTTGGTTTAAGCTGAAAGACAAAACGGAATTTGGGTTATATTTTGGACTTTTAGGAGTGCTAATTACTATAATAGGCAATGTTATTCTCCTCCCTAAACTCGGGCTTCTGGGATGCGCTTTAACTATCATTTGCTGCTATGCTACTATGTGTATAGTATGTTATTTCCTAGGAAAAAGGTATTTTCCTATTCCATATAAGTTCGTTGCCATCATCCCTTATCTTATCGTATCAATATCACTAGTTCTTCTTAGCCATTATTTTAGATTGTCAAACGAGTTTTTAGATATGGCTGCTAAAGCCGCGATTTCAATCGTTCTTGTCTACCTCTTGTGGCTTACTGAAAAACAGAAATTGACCACCAAAAACATCTGAATTTTATTAGATTTGAGCCTTAACTTTTGATCAAGGCATCTTTGAATGAATCTTATTATCCCAATGGCAGGTAGGGGAACTCGCCTAAGGCCCCATACGCTAACTATACCTAAACCACTTATTCCGATTGCAGGAAAGCCCATCGTTGAACGTTTGGTTGAGGACATTTTCAAGGTATGTGATCAACCTATTGCACATATAGGCTTTGTTATCGACAGAGACTTTGGTGAAGCGGTGGAAAACGAACTCAAGCTAATTGCAGAACGTGCCGGAAGCAATGCTCATATTTTTTACCAAAATGATAAATTAGGAACTGCTCACGCCATTTTATGTGCCGAACAGATTTTAGAGGGTAACGTAGTGGTGGCTTTCGCGGATACCCTCTTTAAAGCAGATTTTGTATTGGATAGTACGCAAGACGGTATCATTTGGGTTCAACAAGTGGATGATCCATCGGCTTTTGGCGTGGTGGAAGTGAATAATAGTGAGATAATAACGGCTTTCGTAGAAAAACCTCAAGAACCAGTTTCAGATCTGGCGATCATTGGTATTTATTATTTTAAAGATGGTCTCTTTCTAAAAAGAGAATTGCAAAAATTAATTGATGAAAACAGAATGGTCAACGGAGAGTATCAGCTTACAGATGCATTGGAAAATATGAAATTAAAGGGCTGTGAGTTTACACCTGGGCAGGTTTCAGAGTGGTTGGATTGTGGTAATAAAGATGCGACCGTCTACACAAACAAGCGTTATCTCGAGTACCTTAGTAGCCAAGACTTGCAGTCCAAAAAAGTAGCCAAAAAAAACGTAGTTATCGTACCTCCGGTCTTTCTCGGTGATGATGTAGTTCTAGAAAATAGTATAATAGGCCCACATGTTTCGATAGGTCCTAATAGTGTTATTAAGGGCAGTATTGTCCAAAACTCTATTGTACAATCCAACAGCGAACTCAATAATGTTAATATTAAAAACTCTATGATAGGAAACTTTGTTCGCTATGATAACAAACCCAAAGACGTAAGCCTGGGTGATTATAACGTCTTTAGCTAATTACACGTTTTACAATAGATGCTTAATTATAAAAAGGTCATATTCATATTCGTTACGCTGTTTATCTTGACGGTCCAGCCCGGCCTTTATGCGCAAAAGAATAAATCTAAAAGAGAGCGTCTCACAGAAACCAAACTTCGAGAAGCAGAATCGTTTTTCACAGAAGGAGAGAAGTACTACATTTTGGAAGATTATGCCAAAGCGCTGGTGCTGTTTCAAAAATCCTTGGACATCAATGATGATAATGCCACTGTACATTTTAAAATAGCCCAGATACTCTCGGAGGGCAATGAGCTTCAAAAGGCGCTAAAAAGCATAAGTAAAGCCATCGAATTAGATCCTGAAAACAAATACTTCTACATTCTTAAAGCCGATCTACATACGCAACTTGGAGATTTCGAAAATGCATCAATGGCTTACGAGGAAATGATAGGTAGGATTGAAAAGACTGAGCAATACCTTTTTGAGCTTGCCGCCCTTTATCTGTATCAAGCGAGATATGATGATGCTCTGAAGGCCTACGATAAAATTGAGAATGCTTATGGTTTGACCGAAGAGGTTATTTTTCAAAAGCAGAAAATATACCTGCAAAACAATGATTTGGATAATGCACTTAATGAAGGTCAAAAACTTATTGACGCTTTCCCTGGAGAACAATCCTATGTACTGAAGCAAATTGAAATACTCATCGCAAATGATAAGATCAAAAAAGCCCAGGAAGAGCTCCAGCGCTTTTTAAATGAATCACCTAATAATGCTCAGGCGCGATTGGTATCGGCCGAGCTAAAAAGAAAGAATGGTGACTTTTCAGGTGCCTTGGAGGATCTTGTAGCCCTTTTTGAAACCAGCGACCTTAGCTTCGAAAATAAAATACAGGTTTTGGCAGAGTACAGGGCTTACATGAACAAGGGGCAACTTGGTGACTATGGTATTAAACTAGCTAGAGAGCTCATTGAAAAACATCAAGAAGAGGCTTCAGCCTATGCCATGTACGGTGATATTTTACAAGCGCTCGGTAAATCGGACGAGGCGCGGCAGGTCTATATTAACGGTCTGAAATATGACCAATCAAATTTCGCAGTCTGGCAAAATGTTATTCAACTCACCTTTGATGTCAACAAACTCGATAGCGTCATTCATTATTCCGAAAAAGCTCTTGAGCTATTTCCTAACCAAAGTGCCTTTTATTATTATAATGGCGTAGCTAATCTTCAAAAAAGAAATTATCAAGAAGCAGTAGCCGCTTTAGAACAGGGAAAAAGATTGTCTTCTGCTAATCTAGGGTTAGTGAGTGCATTCAATGGAGCATTAGGGGACGCATATAATGGCGCCGAGGAGTATGAAAAATCGGATAAGGCCTATGAAGCGGCCTTAGATTTTGATCCTAACAATGACGGTATATTAAATAATTACAGCTACTATCTCGCCTTAAGAAAAGACAAACTGGATCAAGCCGAAAAAATGGCAGAAAAAGTGGTTAAAAACAATCCTGAGAATGCAACTTACCTTGATACATATGCTTGGGTGCTTTTCATGCGGCAAAAATACAAGGAAGCTAAAAAAGTGATGCAAAAAGCCTTTGATAAGGATCCTACTAATGTTTCTGCCATTCATTACGAACATTTTGGTGATATACTATTCAAACTTGGAAATATAGATGAAGCGGTGAAAAATTGGAAAATTGCCAAAGGAATGAATCCAAAAGCTGAACTTATTGATCAAAAAATCGCCCAGCGTAAATTGAATGATTAACAAACTCCTTTTTCCTATCTCCCTCATTATTTTAGTTGCTCTGGGGGCATGTAGTAAAAAAATAGCAGGGATCGGATCAGTTGATAATTCCAACGAATTGGCCGTGCAACAAGTAGATTTCGACTATTTTTCGGGAAAAGCCAAAATAAATTATAAAGACAGCGAGTTAGACATTAAGGCGAAAGCCAATGTTCGAATGAAAAAGGACAGCCTAATTTGGATCGCCTTTTCTGCGGTAGGAATTCAAGGTGCCAGGTGTTTAATAAATAAAGATTCCATTACTATTTTGAACCTGTTCAAAAAAGAGTATTATGTTTATCATTACGATTCATTAAGTAAACAATTCAATATTAATGTTGATTTTGAATCCATTCAATCGGCAGCTTTGGGGAACTTAGTACAGGTCAACGAAAAAGACGATAATGTAGAAAAAGCTGACGATTTTTTTATTCTGCATCAAAAATCGGGATCTGTGCTTATAGACAACTTCGTAAACCCTCAAACTATGAAAGTTGAACGTGTGCAAATGGTGGAAAAAGAATCAAAAAATTCCGCTATTATAAAGTACTATGATTTTCAAATGATTGAAAATCAGGCTTTTCCGTTTTCAGCGGTTATTTCCTTATTTTATCAAGCGGATAATAAAACGTTGAATACGCTCATAGAATTTGAGTATAACAAAGCCGAAATTGAATACAAAGAGCTCAAATTTCCTTTTAACATTCCCAAGAAGTATGTGCGGAGATAAGTGGAAGGTCATATGTATTCTTATCTGCTCCACTCTTCTATCCCTGCCTTTATTTGCTCAAAAAACTAAAACCCAACTCCAAAAAGAAAAGCAAGAAAATCTTTTAAAGATCAAGGAAGCTGAAAAAATACTGGCTGAGACCGAAAGCCAAAAAAAAAGTACCATAGGTCAGCTTAATGCCTTGAGCCAGCGAATCAGAACCCAGGAGGCTTTGATCAGCTCCATCAGAAAAGAGGTGGTTTTGCTCAATGGTGAGATTGAGGAGAATAATCAAATTATTGAAGCTTTAGAAGAAGATGTAAAAAAGCTAAAAGAGGAATACGGAGCCATGGTCTACTCAGCGTACAAAGCGAATCAAGGCTTCAATAAGCTGACCTTTTTATTTTCAGCTTCCTCCTTTAATCAGTTTTTGATGCGCTTAAAGTACATGGAACAGTATAGCGAAGCGCGCCAAAAGCAAACCACATTGATAAAAAAAGTGCAGAATGCGTTAACCAGCCAAATCACCATTATTCAGAGCAGGATGTCCGAAAAAAATATTCTGTTGGCAGAACAGTTGGAAGAAGGCAAGAGTCTTAGCCAATTAAAAAACTCCAAAAACAAACTGGTTAGCAATCTTCAGAAGGAAGAGAAAAGACTCCTGGACGACTTAGAAAACCGTCGAACGGCGGTGGCGAAACTAGAGAAATACATCAATGACATTATTGCGGAAGAGATGCAAAAAGCTCGCCTCGCCGAAAAGAAGGACACAGAAGCAACCCTGAGACTCTCAAACAACTTTGCAGAAAATAAGGCTAAATTGCCCTGGCCGGTCAAGGGTTTTATTGCCCAAAAATTTGGTCGTCAAAATCACCCGGTCCTTAAGCGCATTGTATTAGATAATACGGGAATACAAATACAAACCGGCCAAAACGAAAAAGTGAAATCAATCTTTGACGGCGTAGTAAGTCAGGTAGCTTTTATAAAATTTTTAGGAAATACGTTACTGGTCAGTCACGGCGATTATTTTACGGTATACGCCGGAATGAAAGAAGTTTTTGTAAAAAGGGGCCAGCAGATCATTACCGGCCAAGAGTTGGGGACTGTTCTTACTAATCAAGAAGGTGTTTCAGCGCTAACGTTCGAAATCAGGAAAAACGACAAGCCTCTGGATCCACAGCAGTGGCTGCGTGGTCAGAGCTAACGACCGTTCGGCGAATAATTTCGCTGCTTAAGTAGCATTTTTTCTGGTTGATCAATTAATATTTATCTTTACAATAGTTTGTTAATAGAAATTTCACAAAAGCTACAGTTATGCATATGGTATTAGCATGGATGCCGGGAGGTATGGAATGGATAGTAATAGTGCTCGTAATCCTTATTTTTTTTGGAGCAAAGAAAATACCTGAATTGGCAAGGGGTCTGGGACGTGGTATACGTGAATTCAAAGATGCTACGAAAGAGATAAAAAAAGATATTGAAGAATCCGCCAGCCCGACTGACGAAACCGCAAAAAAATAGGTAAAGTATTACACCCTATCCTTTAAAATGACTACTTCATTTGATCAAATCCGTAGGGATTTATTTGATGGAGTGATCAGTTGTACCCAGCTCATCGAGCATTATTTGAGTAATGCAAAAAAATTCGAATACCTTAATGCGTTAACGGAAATCTATGAATACGAAGCACGGGAACGAGCGAAATTAATTGATCAAAAAATTAAATCTGGCGATGCTGGTAAACTCGCCGGCATGGTAGTGACCATCAAAGACGTTTTTTGCTACCAGGATCACAAGCTTCAGTGCAGTAGCCATATTCTAAGCGATTTTGAATCTCAATTTAACGCTACCGCGGTTGAGCGTTTAATAAATGAAGATGCCATAATCATAGGCAGAACGAACTGCGACGAATTCGCCATGGGTAGTAGCAGTGAGAATTCCGCCTTTGGACCTGTGAAAAACGGAATAGCTCCCGAGCGCGTTCCAGGGGGGTCTTCAGGAGGTGCTGCCGTTAGCGTTCAGATGGATATGTGCAAGGTGGCTTTGGGTTCAGATACAGGAGGTTCTGTTCGGCAGCCTGCCGCTTTTTGTGGTGTAATTGGCTTTAAACCAACCTATTCACGCATATCACGTCACGGATTAGTGGCCTATGCCTCCTCTTTCGATTCTGTCGGTGTTTTTGGGAAAGATATAAATGCGATCGCTAATGTGTTAGAAGTAATCGCTGGGGCAGACGATTATGATAGTACAGTATCCAAGAAAAAAGTACCCAAGTACACATCAATTAAGGGCACAAAGTTCAATTATACCTTCGCTTATATCAGGGAAACATTGGAACACCAAGGTTTATCTGAAGACATTAGATCGAATTTTGAAAACGACATCCAGAGCTTAAAAGAAGCCGGTCAACGTGTTGTTCCGGTGGAGTTTCCATTGTTGGAGAATATATTACCTACCTATTATATTCTGACTTGGGCGGAAGCAAGCTCCAACCTTTCGAGGTATGATGGCGTAAGATACGGGTATCGTACTAAAGGTGCTCACAATATTCACTCGCTCTACAAAAAAAGTAGAACCGAGGGTTTCGGAGAAGAAGTAAAACGTAGGATCATGTTAGGAACATTTGTATTAAGTGCCAGTTACTATGACGCGTATTATGTACAAGCACAAAAGGTGAGAAAACTAATTAGAGACGCAACCAAGAATATTTTAAGCAATTTTGACTTCATACTAACACCAACTACCCCATCCACTGCGTTTAAATTAGGTGAACACATAAGCGATCCTTTGCAAATGTATTTAGCAGATTTATATACTGTACAAGCATCTATCGCGGGCGTACCGGCCGTTTCACTTCCAGCAGGCACCTGTTCAGAAGGATTACCTATTGGCGTGCAGGTAATTGCAGATGATTTCGAAGAACATAAATTGCTGGAATTTTCGGAGTATTTTTTAAACTTGAATAAATGAAAACGACTTTTTTCATAATGCTGGCCTTTAACAGCGCACTTTGTTTTGCGGCAAATTCAGATTCAACAGAAAATGAATACGGGTTGATCAAACACCAGGTTGTCGGGAATAACTATGAATACATCCCGGGTGAGTTGGATTACGATTTGGTCGCAGACCGGCTGACTTGCATTCAAAGGGAGATCCCGCTGAATTACAATACAAGGGTATATGCGTTCATTAACTACTTTGCTATCAAGGATCGGAAGTACACCAAAATGATGCTAAAGCGAAAGAATATTTACTTCCCGTTATTCGAAAAGTATTTAAAAAAGTATAACCTTCCTGATGAGCTCAAGTATTTGTCAATTATAGAATCAGGCCTCAATCCAAAGGCTGTTTCTAGCGCAAGAGCAGTCGGACTATGGCAATTTATGTCTTACACCGGCCGGCAATATGGCCTACATCAAGACTGGTACTTGGACGAGCGAATGGACCCGGAGAAATCGACCGAAGCGGCTTGTAAATTATTAAAGCAGCTTTACGGCATGTTTGGAGATTGGGAATTGGCTATTGCCGCCTACAATACGGGGCCAGGAAACGTCAGAAAAGCAATTAGACGTTCAGGCTACAAAAAAACCTTTTGGGAGATCTACCCTCGTTTGTATCGTGAAACAAGAAGCTACTTACCTCAATTTGTGGCCATTACCTATGTCATGAACTATGCGGAAGAGCATAACTTTTTTGAAGACGAGTTAGAGTATGCGGTGGCTTCCGATACGCTCTTGCTGGGCAGATACGTTCATTTTGAAACGCTGGCGAACCAGTTAGCTATCTGTGAAGAAGATATCAAAAATTTAAACCCTCAATTGAAGCGAGGGGTTTTACCTGATTCGAAAAAAAAGCATAGCTTGCGCATACCCGCCGATATTAAACCGACATTAAATATGCGTAGATCCGCAATACTTGACAGTGCTGGAAAAGTAGGGAAAGAAAGAGCGGAGTACCTCGCCAGAAACACTGTCGGCAGCACCTATGGAAGACATAAAACGGTTTATCGAGTTCGCAGTGGAGATGTACTTGGCAAAATCGCCCAAAGATACGGTGTTCGGGTATCCGATCTTAAAAAATGGAATAATTTGAGAGGTAATACCATTCGAATCGGCCAAAGGTTAAACGTATGGCAAAAAGAAGGTTATCAGCCGCCTGTATTTAACCAAGAACGGTCAGAACAAGTTATTGTGCTCAATGGACAACAGACATACACCGTACAGCCGGGAGATACGCTATGGGACATATCACGGATGTTTGAAGGTTTGAGCATTGAAAAAATCAAACGACTAAATAAGTTGAACAACAACAAAATTAAACCCGGTCAAAAGTTGATTATTGGCTCATAAAATCAGTGACTTTGAGCCTACGTTGAATTATATAGTAAACTTTATGAGCTTGAGACTAAGCGCCTTCATTCTAACACTATTAATTATTTTTACTTCCTGCGGCGAGAAAGGTAAGGAGAGTAACAGTCGTCTACTGCCCAAAGCCACCGGTCGCGCCGGTGAAATGATCTTAGTAATAGACTCTGCGCAATGGGCGGGAGCACTTGGGGATGCGCTAAAAGAAACCTTCTTAGAAGAGGTAAGTGGCTTACCACGGGAAGAGTATTTATTCAAAGTGAATAGAGTAGACCCTAGAAAACTCAATGATCTTCTTAAAGGTGTAAAAAATCTTGTTTTCGTTATGGCTCTGGACAGTAGATCTGCTCAGACTCGTGCTTTAAGAAGCTACTTTACGGAATCTTCTATTGAACGTATTAAAAAGGATCCGGATATTTTCGTTCATACTGTTACAGACGAATATGCAAAAGGGCAAAATATAATGTATCTCTTCAGCAGTACAGAGAAAGCTCTAACCGAGAAGGTCAAGGCGAACAAGCAACTCATTCAAACCTATTTCAACAAGGCTGAAAATGATAGATTGAAGGCAGGATTGTACAAAGCGAAAGTTCCAACGGGCCTTCGAGATATTTTAGTAAAAGATCATCAATGCTCTATGACTTTGCCTTTTGGTTATCAGCAAGTGGTCAGCGAAGACGGTTTTGCGTGGTTTAGGCAAATCAATGATGAAAGTGACAAGAACATCTTCATAGCTTATAAGGACTACCGATCTCAAGATCAATTTTCGAAAGAAAATCTAATTGCATTTAGAGACTCAGTGGCAAGAGAGCAGCTATTTGAAGATCCTGACTATCCTGATACGCACATCCTAACGGAAACGACCGTTCCATATATTCCCGTTACAACCGAAGAGATCAATTTTAACGGTGAATATGCTGTTGAAATGAGGGGTCTTTGGAAAACAGCCAATATTTCAATGGGTGGGCCTTTCTTAGGCTATGCCGTGGTGGATGAGGCAATGGGTAGGCTTTACTATATTGAAGGTTTTGTCTACAGCCCCGGTAAAAGCCAGCGTGAGTTTATGAGAGAAATGCAAGTTATATTGTCAACGTTCAGAGCCTCCAATCAAATGGGTTCTTAATCTTCTAAGTTCTTCAAAAACAGAGCGTATACTGCCCTGCATTTCTTATTTTAGCCGCTTGATTTCTTTTTAGAATTATGTCCATAAAAGTAAGAAAGCAAGACGCTCTCCATTATCATCATCACGGGCAACCCGGTAAAATAGAAGTAGTACCTACAAAAACACTAAGCTCTCAACTAGACCTGGCGCTCGCCTACTCACCCGGTGTGGCAGAGCCGTGTAAGGAGATTGCCGAAAACACCTCGAACGTTTATAAATATACTTCAAAAGGAAATCTTGTTGGAGTCATATCCAACGGAACCGCGGTTTTGGGTTTGGGTAACATCGGTCCTGAAGCTTCAAAACCAGTGATGGAAGGAAAAGGGGTATTATTCAAGAAATTCGCGGGGATTGACGTATTCGATATCGAAATTAACGAAGAGGAGCCTGATAAATTCATCGCCATTGTCAAATCGCTAGAACCCACTTTCGGCGGTATCAATTTAGAAGACATTAAAGCACCGGAAAGCTTTAAAATTGAGGGCGCACTTCGTGAAGGAATGGACATTCCCGTAATGCACGATGATCAGCACGGAACAGCTATTATATCCGCAGCAGCGCTTTTAAATGCCTTAGAATTGGTTGATAAGAAAATCCAGGATATAATTATTGTAGTGAACGGTGCAGGGGCTGCAGCCATAGCGTGCACAAAGCTTTACTGTTGGCTGGGTGCCGCCAAGGAAAATATTATCATGTGCGATAGTAAAGGTGTTATTCGTAGCGATCGTGACAACCTGGATCCTGTAAAGGCAGAATTTGCTACCGATAAAAATCTCTCAGATCTAAAACAAGCCATTACCGGAGCTGATTTTTTTCTAGGCTTGTCAGTTGCTGACATCCTTGAGCCCGAGGATATTCAAAGTATGGCAGATAAGCCCATTGTGTTTGCACTTGCTAATCCAAATCCAGAAATAGCCTATGATCTGGCCATGGAAAGTCGTGAAGATATCATCATGGCTACGGGCCGATCTGATCACCCCAACCAAGTCAATAATGTGCTGGGCTTCCCATACATATTCAGAGGAGCGCTTGATGTAAGGGCAACAAGTATAAATGAAGAAATGAAACTGGCAGCGGTTCACGCCCTTGCTAATTTAGCCAAGGAAGCAGTACCTGAAATGGTAAATAAGGCCTACGGAGATAGTACAATACAGTTCGGAAGGGATTACTTAATTCCAAAACCACTTGACCCTCGCCTCATTACTACAATTTCTCCTGCTGTCGCAAAGGCCGCTATACAATCCGGGGTCGCCAAGAATAAGATTGCGAATTGGGACAAATATCACCTAGAACTCCAGCAACGCATTGGTATTGACGAAAAGCTGATATCCCGAGTTATAAGCCGCGCAAGAAAGAATCCAAAACGTGTCGTTTTTGCCGAAGCCCATGATTTAAAGGTGCTAAAGGCGGCCCAAATTATTCAAGATGAAGGCATAGCAAAGCCTATTTTGCTCGGCAGAATAGAGCTTATTCAATCGCAAATAGAAGAACAAAATCTTGACCTATCCGGATGTCAAATTATTGACAACTACCATGAAAATGACCGCATTGACCTTTATGCGGAAGAACTGTATGAAAAGAGGCAGAGAAAAGGCCTGACCCGGTATGATTGCGTAAAGTTAATGCGTGAAAGAAACTACTTCGGTTGTATGATGGTAGAAAAGGGTGAAGCGGACGCTTTTATATCGGGACTCACTAAAGACTATCCTAAAACTATCTTACCTGCTCTCCATGTTATCGGAACCAGCGAAAAGCATAAGCGAGTAGCAGGTATGTACATCATTATCAGCAAAAAAGGCACATTCTTCTTTTCCGATACTACAGTAAATGTAGATCCTGACCCAGAGCAACTTGCAGATATTATAGAAATGACGGCTAGGGGAGTACGTTTTTTTGATATTGAACCACGGATTGCGGTTCTTTCCTACTCTAACTTTGGCACCTCAAAGGGTAACGTGCCGGATAAAGCGCAAAAGGCGGTTCAAATAGCGCAAAAAAGAAATCCATCATTAATCATCGATGGAGATATTCAAGCGAACGTGGCCTTAAATACGGATATTCAAAAAGAAAACTATCCGTTCAGTAAGTTGGCAGAAAAAGGAGCCAACACTCTCATCTTCCCTGACCTCGCATCCGGCAATATTGCCTACAAGCTAATTATGGAAATCGGAGGGGCTGAGACGATTGGCCCGGTGCTCCTGGGCATGAAAAAACCCGTGCATATCCTCCAACTAGGAAGCTCGGTGAGAGATATAGTGAATATGGCAGCTATTGCTGTGGTTGATGCCCAAACGTTCGATAAGAAAAAGAGCAGATGATAGCTTACTTAAAGGGCAAGTTAGTTTTAAAAGAAGCTACTCACGTTTTGATTGATGTAGCAGGCGTTGGTTATCATGTGAATATATCCCTCGCCACGTTCAGTGATTTGAAAGATAAGGAAAACACGTTAATTCATACGTATTTGCATATAAAAGAGGACTCACATACGCTCTATGGATTCAGTGATGAAAGCGAAAAGCAAATGTTTATGCACCTCATTTCCATTTCAGGCATAGGGCCCAGCACAGGTCTCATGATACAATCTTCATTGACAAGTAGTGAGCTTAAAGAAGCAATAGCTTGCGAGGATGTAAAAACCATACAAGGGGTTAAGGGAGTTGGTGCTAAAACGGCGCAACGCGTAATTCTAGAATTGAAAGATAAAATGCGGAAAGAGGGTTACGAGACTACTGAAAAAGAAATCTCCTCGCCTTCGCGCAATACGGTAAAAAGTGAAGCGTTATCTGCTTTGGTAACGTTGGGGATTAACAAAAACGCTGCTGAAAAAAGTATAGATGGCATCCTGAAAAATTCAGGAAATACGATTACATTGGAGGAATTGATCAAGCTTGCTCTCAAGAACGCCTGATAATTTTTTTACGTTTTGACATTCGGTAGATTAAATTATTCTTTTCGGGCATTTGTCGTTGCTGGAATAAGTTGTGTTGGCATAGCTTTTACGGTAAGCCCAAGATCACTGCGCGTTGATAGCAGCTTCGAATGGTCAACCGTTTATTCTGCAAAAGATACGACCGATGCAGATACTATTCCCCAACCTTACGAGCCTTCCAGAAAGCCTACTTTCAAACAGAAAGATAGGTTAGGTGATCCCTTTAGTAATAACCTGAGTAAATCCCCCTTATTGCTCAAGGACCCTGCAAGCTTAGAACTTGACGTTACCATAGATACCGCCCTTAATTACACTATTTACGAAAAGATTGGCGATCTCAACTACAGACCCACCTCATCCATGAGCTTTGAGCAATTTAAGCAATACCAGGAGCGTCAAATGCTTAAAGATTATTGGAAAAACCGAAGTGCTGGTTTAGATGGTGAAAGCGCGGTAAGCGGGCGCAGTTTAATACCGCCTATTTACATAAGCCCTGTATTTGATCGCATTTTTGGCGGAACCTACGTAGAAATAATTCCAAGAGGTTTTGTTACCCTTGATTTTGGCGGTCGCTGGCAGCGAATTAACAATCCTGCCATTCCTATTCGTCAGCAGCGAAACGGAGGGTTTGAGTTCGACCAACAGATAAGTATGAATGTCACGGGTAAGATTGGCGAAAAACTTCAAGTAACGGCTAACTTCGACAACAATAACTCATTCGATTTTGAGAATAATCTTAAGGTAGAATACACTGGTTTTGAAGAAGATATACTTCAAAAGCTGGAAATTGGAAACGTAAGCCTACCTTTAAATAATAGCCTAATTACTGGAGCACAAAACCTTTTTGGCGTTAAGGCACAACTTCAGTTCGGAGACCTTTTTGTGACCACAGTAGCTTCAACTCAGCGAGGTAAATCTGAGACCATAGAAATAGAAGGTGGCGGAGGTCAAGGAAGAGACTTTGAAATACTAGCTTCCAACTATGACGAAAACCGACATTTCTTCCTTGGGCATTTCTTCCGGGAAAATTATGAAGAATGGGTTTCCGGAGTGCCACTAATAAGTTCTGGGGTAAACGTCACTAACGTTGAAGTCTATGTAGTAAATAGAAATAACGATACGGAAACGCTAAGAGATGTAGTAGGTCTTATGGATCTGGCTGAACCTAACGAAGAAAACATATTTAGAAATGCTGTAGTTACACCAAACTTGGGGTCTGTCGCCAATAGTAATAACTCAAATGATTTATTTGGACGATTACCAGGCCAAAATGACAACAATAGAAACTCCGATCAAATTAACGCCTTCTTGGAAGGGCTCGTAGGCACTGACGGAATCGGACTTCAGGAAGGTTTGGATTATGAAAAGATCACAAGCGCAAGAAAACTTGATTTCAACGAATACACCATAAATTCCAAACTTGGATACATCTCTCTCTTTCGAAAACTGCAAAACGATGAAGCACTGGCGGTATCGTATCAATACAGTTTTAATGGGCAATTTTTTACAGTTGGGGAGCTATCCAGAGACTATACCAATCTGGATGAAGACAAAGTAGTGTTTCTAAAACTTCTTCGACCGCGTCAAATTCGTATAGATGCGCCTTTAAACACTGATAGTGATGAGCTCAAAAGGGTACCTACCTGGGAGCTAATGATGAAAAATATCTATTCCCTCAATGCCACTAATGTCAACCCCGAGGGCTTTCAACTCAGGGTAATTTATCGAGACGATATCACCGGAATTGATAATCCACAACTACAAGAAGGTATAGTTACCAGCACAACGCCTCTTATCGAAGTCCTTGGCTTAGACAAGCTCAATCCTAATAACGACCCGCAGCGAGATGGGAATTTTGATTTTGTGGAAGATATAACTATCGATACGGAGACCGGAGTGGTTATTTTCCCATTTCTAAGGCCTTTTAGCGATGCTTTAGACAGTGCTTTCTTAAATGACCCGCGCGAGGAAGAACTTAAGGCCAAATTTTCATACAACGAACTTTACAATAGTACTTTGATTGACGCACAACTCGTTTCAAGTAAAAATAAGTTTATAATTCAAGGATCGTTTCAGTCCGGATCATCGAACGAAATAATTATACCTGGTTTTAATATTGCTGAAGGTTCTGTTCGAGTGTTTGCCGGTGGGTCTCCCCTTGTAGAAAATACTGACTTCAGAGTGGATTATACCTTTGGCAAGGTCAGTATCATTAATGAAGGCGTTCTAAACTCCGGTAAGAAAATCACCATATCTTATGAAAAAGCTGACCTCTTCAACTTTCAATCCAGGACTTTACTGGGTGCCAGATTTGATTATCGCGTAAATGACGATGTCAACTTCGGCGCTACGGTCTTGCGCCTTAATGAGCGGCCACTCATCACTCGAATAAGTGTGGGCAATGAACCTACACGAAATACGAAGTACGGCTTCGATGTTAATATTCAAAAGGAGTCAAGATTTATCACCAAAATGTTGGATAAACTGCCCTTAATTCAAACCAAGGAACCTTCTGCCATTAACTTTAACGCCGAATTTGCTCAGCTTATACCGGGAACATCAAATATTATTGACGGTGAAGGCACTTCGTACATTGATGATTTTGAAAACTCTGCTACCCCTTTTTCATTAAACAATCCATCCAATTGGCGGCTGGCTTCCACGCCGAGTAGCAGGTTTAAGCCAGAGTTTCACGGCCCTATGGATAACCCACGACGGGAAAATGACTTTAGAGCTAAGCTCGCCTGGTATCAAATAGACAATCTATTTTATAGAAACGACCGAAGAACACCTGATGCGATCACAGATACCGAACTGCAAAACCATTACGTAAGAGCTGTGACCCCTCAAGAAATATTCCCAGGTCTAGATCCCAATATCATCAACTTCCAGCAAATATTTGATCTGGCTTATTATCCGAACGAGCGGGGGCAGTATAACTACACTACTGAAACGGATGGTACGTTTTTTTCCGAGACGAGAGATACTCGTGATAATTGGGGAGGAATTACCAACGCCATTCGATCTGAGGTAGATTTTGATAAGGCAAACGTAGAATATATTGAATTTTGGTTGATGGATCCTTTTCTGGAGCGTTCTAATCCAGGGAGCCCTAATGTTCAGATTTCCGGTAACCCCGGAACAACAGAGGGTGGTGATCTAGTCTTTAATCTAGGAAGTATATCGGAAGACGTAATACCCGATAACCGTCATGGTTTCGAAAATGGGTTGCCTCCTAATGGTGTTGCGAGTAATCGTGAGGCGGTGGATAGTACAGATTGGGGGTTTGTTACCCGTGAACCATTTCTTACTAATGCCTTTGATAACTCAGAGTCTGCCAGAGCAAATCAAGATATTGGCTTGGATGGGCTAAATAACACCGCCGAACAAAACTTTTTTGGAGGTATTTTTGAGGATTTTGAAGACCCTTCCGCAGACGACTTTACGTACTTTCTTGGAGATGATCTAGATCAAAGAAACGCTGGAATCTTAGAGCGATACAAAAATTTTAATGGCCTAGAAAATAACTCACCGGTAGTCACTAGTGAAAACTCACTCTTTACTCCTTCGGGCACCACACTACCCGATAATGAGGATCTAAACGATGATAACACACTTAGTGAGCTTGAAGAATACTATGAGTACAAAGTCGATCTGGACCCCAATGAGCTTTCTACGAATCGATTTGTGGTTGATCAAATAGAGGTCTCGAATGAATACAATAATGGAGATGAAGTGACCTGGTACCTTTTCAGAATACCTATCCGTCAGTTTGATACCCAATTCGGTAATATTTCGGGCTTTAAAAGTATTCGATACATGCGCATGTATTTGACTGATTTTGCCGATCCTGTCGTTTTACGGATGGCGAATTTCAGACTAGTAGCCAGCAGATGGCGGAGAGACCCTGGTCGGTTTGAAGAGGCCAATTTTGACGACAGTGGAGATGCCCTGGAACCGCCAGATGACTTTACGGTTTCCGTTGTAAACATCGAGGAAAATGGCGCAGGTACCGAGACACAATCTCCTTATGTGCTTCCTCCGGGCTTTGACCGTGACAGAGATAACACCTCAGCGCTTGAAAGAAGACTCAATGAGCAGTCTCTACAAGTGTGTGTGGAGAATATTGATGATGGACAGGCTAGGGCAGTGGTGAAACAGGTAGGACTCGATTTGATAAACTACGGGCGGGTGAAGATGTTTTTTCATGCAGATAGTGAAACGGCTGAAGAGGGCGAGGTTACCGCGTTTTTACGAATGGGTACTGACGTGGACTCGAATTATTATGAAATCGAAATCCCCTTAAAAATTACTCCACCAGGATCGCAGGTTGTATCGGAAATATGGCCTGATAGCAACCAAATTGATCTTGACCTTAACCAATTGTATGCTCTAAAAAGTGAGCGGGATCGGCTTGGACTGAACAAGAGTTTTGTTTTTCCAAGGGACAGCGCTAAGGTCGTTGGGCGACACAGAATAAGACTTCGGGGTAACCCGGATCTGAGCGCTGTAGAATGGCTGACCATTGGCGTGAGAAACCCAAAATCTCCAGATGGCCGGCCACATTCCGCCTGCGTTTGGGCTAATGAGCTCCGGGTTACAGATTTTGACCGTACCAAAGGTTGGGCGGCAAATGCCACTTTAAACGCTAAGCTGGCGGACCTAGCAAACATAACGGCTACTTTACGCCATACCACTTTTGGATTCGGTGGTATCCAATCACGAATAGCAGAACGTACAAGAGAAGAAACTACATCTTATGACATTTCTGCTAATATCACCTTAGACAAACTTTTACCGGAACGGCTAGGGCTGAAAATTCCTATGTTCGTTAGTTATCAAAGAACGACCATAGAACCACGTTTTGATCCTGCTAACCCTGACATTACCGTTGAAGCCTCTCTACAGTCCTTTGGTACACAAGAGGAAAGAGACGAATATGAAGATATTGTAACAGATACGGAAACAAGAAGAAGTATCAACTTTATAAATGTACGAAAGGTGAAAGTGCGTGAGGACGCAAAAAAACATATTTATGATTTTGAGAATTTTAGCTTTTCCTATTCATTTAGTGAGGTTGTTCAAACCAACTTCAATCTGCAACGGTTCTTACGTGAAAACCAAACAGGTTCTATCGCCTACAATTACAGTCCGACAAATGAACCGTGGGAACCTTTTAAAAACTCCAAGCTACTGGATAAAAAATACCTGAAACTTATTAAGGAGTTCAACATCAACCCAATTCCTACCAACATTTCTGTACGATGGGATTTAAATAGGCAATTGGTACAACGAATATATCGGAACAATAACAATGGAAACCTCGAAAACTTCGAAAAGTTTTTCACGTTCGACCGTAACTATAACGTAAGGTGGGACCTCACTAAAAGTATATCTATAGATTATGCATCGCGCGCTGAAGCGATCGTTGATGAACCCAATAGTAGCCCATTTGGCGGCAATAATCTCGAACAGACTGATCCTCAGCAACCTCCTGAGTTCATTAGTAGAGAACAATATAGAGATTCTGTCTGGTCAAATTTGAAGAGATTGGGACGAATGAAGAATTTTAACCAAAGTGTAAATGCGAACTATCGTTTACCTTTTGATAAAATTCCACTGACTGATTGGATAAATGGGGACTATAGATATCAGGTCAGCTATGCTTGGCGGGCCGGACCTTTCTACGCGGACCGGCAACAAGCCGATACGCTGGGTTTCGGCAACACCATTCAAAACAGCAGAGACAACTCGCTGAGTGGTAAGTTTGACTTAGTCAAGTTGTATAACAAGGTCGGGTTTTTAAAAAAAATAAATTCTCCTCCCAGGAACACAAGGCGAAGTAGCCTGAGACAAAATACACAAACCGATACTACTGAAAATAAAAGAAATGAGAGTAAGTTGGCCAAAGGGATACTTAAACTTTTAATGTCCGTAAGGTCGTTGAATGCAACGTATTCTTTGAGACAAGGTACGATAATCAATGGCTTCACGCCTACGGTCTATCTCTTTGGTATGGACAGTAGTTTTAACGAGCCGGGTTGGGGTTTTATATTTGGTTCGCAAAATCCGGATATTAGAAACAGACTGGCAGATAAGAATCTGCTAAGCAGGAATCCTAACCTCACAACCCCATTCACTCAAACCGAGACGGAAACCATTGATATCAGAGCAGATGTTGAGCCTTTCAAAGATTTTAAAATCCAGTTGAACGCCAAAAAGACGGTAAACTCCGCCTTCGAAGAAATTTTCAGATTCGACGAAGACCAAGAGGAATTTGTATCTCTGAGTCCTGCACGCTCAGGGGCTTACAACATTTCCTTTTTGACCATCGCCACCGCATTTCAGCGAGATGATGACAATAATAACTCACCTGTTTTTGAAGAATTTGAGAGAAACCGTCTTGAGATCCTCTCGCGGTTTAGAGAAATCAATCCACTCTATGATACCAATTCCCAAGATGTACTGATACCGGCATTTATCGCCGCATATTCAGGTAAAGATGCAAGAGATGTCAGCCTGAGTCCGTTCCCCAAAACACCCATCCCGAATTGGAGAGTAGATTTTGCCGGTTTGGGAAAAATTCCTGCGCTTCAGGAAAAATTTCAGTCCATCAGTATCACGCATGCCTACCAATCCAGTTATTCGGTTACTAACTACAATAGTAACCTGGAGTATGAACAGGGTTTGGAATTGAACAACAGTCTTGCCAATTACAATACCAGAGAATTTGCTGAAGATGAAAATGACCTTATTCCGATTTACAATATCAGTCAGGTATTGATCAGCGAGCAATTCAGTCCTTTAATCGGTGTGAGTATACGAACGAAGAGTCGATTTACAGCACGAGTCGAATACAAGACCCAAAGAGATGTAGCATTGAATATCAATAATGCGCAGGTAACGGAAGTAAACAGTAATGACATAGTACTGGAAATGGGATTTACAAAAAAGAATATGAGGCTACCCTTCAAGTCGCAGGGGCGAGTTATTACATTAAAAAATGATCTTACTTTTAGAATGAATTTTACGATCCGTGACACTGAAACCGTTCAACGTCGAATAAACGAGATCAGCACGATAACCAATGGTGCACTTAATATTCAATTCCGGCCAAATATCGACTACATATTAAATGAAAAGTTGAATCTTCAGTTTTATTTCGAAAGAAATATAAACGAACCTAAAATCTCACGTTCTTTTAGGAGAGCAACTACCCGGTTAGGTGTTCAAGTAAGGTTTAGTTTAGCCCAATAATATTTCTTCAGTTCAAAAAAGCGCGTATTTTTAAGGCTAAACTATTGGCATATGAATGTACCCGAAAATCTCAAATACACGAAAGATCACGAATGGATAAAAATAGATGGAAATGAGGCCACAGTCGGAATCACAGATTTTGCACAAGGTGAATTGGGAGATATCGTTTATGTTGAAATAGAAACTGAGGGTGAATCTATTGAACAAGGAGAGGTTTTTGGTACTGTAGAAGCAGTTAAAACTGTTTCTGATCTATTTATGCCGATTAGTGGCACCGTTTCAGAATTTAATACCGAGTTAGAATCCTCGCCGGAAGTTGTGAATGAAGATCCATATGAAAAGGGGTGGATGATCAAGATTACCCTGGAGGATGGCGCAGACTTAAGTGAACTGTTGACTGCCCAAGAGTACCAATCATTAATTGGAGGTTAATTTTAATCTTGAATAGGTATCTTATTGGGGCTTTCATCTGGGCCTTGCTTATTCTTGTTCTTACGCTAACGCCCGGCAAATCAGTGCCGGATTTGACACTCTTTGATTATGATAAATTAGGGCACGCCGGTATTTTTCTGGTCCAGTCGTACTTACTTATAACAGGTCTTTACGTACAAAGCAAAGTCAAATCACAAATTAAGTATGTTGTGATAGGCTGCATGGGTGCAATATTTTATGGCTTTATGATCGAATACGCTCAAAATTTTATTCCAGATAGAGGCATGGAATGGTACGATGCCTTAGCCAATATTATCGGCGCATTACTTGGCGTGGGTTTGTTCTATCTGCAAAACAACCTATTCATTCGATGAACGATTATGATATAAGTTTTGTATATTTACTATTGCTTCGGAAGACACACTTATTAAAAACATAAGAATGGAATCTAAAAAAACAGAAAAAGCGGATTTACAGAAGAAAACAGGGATGTTTTTCAACATAGGCCTATTCGTATCTATGCTCATGGTAGTTGTTGCTTTTGAGTCGGGCACTAAAGATGATGGTTCGCTGGTCGATCTTGGTCAAGTTCAAGATGACTTCGAAGATTTATTAGAAATACCCCCAACTGAACAACCGCCACCACCGCCACCTAAAATTCAACAACCCGAAATTATAGAAGTGCCTGATGAGGAAGAGATTGAAGAAGAAATTGAAGTGGATCTAGATGTTGAGGTTACAGAAGATGAAGTAATTGAAGATATCATTGTAGAAGAAGCGCCTGAAGAAGAGGTAGCCGACGAAATTTTCCAAATTGTTGAAGATCCAGCTATGCCTCCGGGTGGATATTCCGCTTTTTATTCTTATGTCCAAAAGAAAATGAAGTATCCCGCACAAGCGAGGAGAATGGGTATTGAAGGTAAAGTATATGTGCAGTTCGTGGTAGATAAGGATGGATCATTGACTGATGTTGAAGCGGTAAAAGGCATTGGTGCGGGCTGTGATGAAGAAGCAGTGCGAGTGATTCAAGGAGCAGCAAAGTGGAGTCCTCCAAAACAAAGAGGTAAACCGGTAAAACAGAGAATTATTTTGCCGATAACATTCAAACTAGGGTAATTTAAGGTAATGAGCTCAAAAATAGTTGGTGGATTTGTCGATTAAAGTTCTTAGGTTTTGGGCATTGACCTGAAGAGGAAGTAGGCTCTGCTGAGGAGCAACCTACCAGCAATAGGGTCTTACCTATACGGTATAAGGGAGTAGTTCATATGAGCTGCTCCTTTTTAGGTATACCGGAAGGTATGTATGGCTAAAGAAAACCTATTC
>JBCCIX010000004.1:0-27524 GCA_039028075.1 Bacteroidota bacterium
CTCAGTAGCCGCCAGGCATGCTTCTTTTACCGCTTCCATATACGTGGGGTGTGCATGTGACATCCTAGATACATCTTCTGCTGACGCCCTGTATTCCATGGCAGTGACTCCCGCAGCGATCATATCGGCTGCCCTTGCACCTACAATGTGAACGCCTAGGATTTCATCTGTGGTTTCATCAGCTAGAATTTTTACAACTCCCTCAACATCCATGCTGGCCCTGGCACGTCCCAGTGCCTTAAACGGGAAGGAACCGGATTTATATCTCTTACCTGCTCCTTTAAGCTCTTCTTCCGTATGACCTACACTCGCTACCTCCGGCCAAGTGTATACTACGCCTGGTATCAATTTATAGTTGATATGAGGTTTTTGGCCTGCGAGTTGCTCAGCGACAAGGGTGCCTTCTTCTTCCGCTTTATGCGCTAACATAGCGCCTTTCACTACATCACCAATGGCGTAAATCGTATCCACAGAGGTTTTAAGGTGTTCATCTACTTCAATACGACCACGATCATCGGTCTTAATTCCTACATGCTCAAGACCTAACCCTTCTGTATATGGTTTTCTACCGATCGCGATCAGGCAGTAATCTCCCTTTATTTCTACGGTGTCTCCTTTTTTATCTTCTGCCGTAACCGTTACCTCTTTGGCCGTGCTTTTAACACCTGTCACCTTATGGCTCAACTTAAACTCAATTCCAATTTTTTTAGTGGCCCGCATTAACTCTTTGCCCATAGTACTGTCCATGGTCGGAATGATCTTATCCAGGTATTCTACGACAGTTACTTTTGAACCTATTCTGGCGTATACCGACCCTAATTCCATCCCGATTACACCCCCACCAATCACGATCAGATGTTTTGGAACTTCCTTCAAAGTGAGGGCTTCCGTACTGCTGATGATCCTTTTTTTATCGATCTTGGCAAAAGGCAAGTCGGCCGGTTTGGAGCCTGTGGCGATGATCACCTTATCGGTCTTTATTTCACTTGGATCACCTTTAGCCGACGCAATCTTGATGGTATTCTTGTCGATAAACGAGCCAACACCCGTGTGAACATCGATTTTATTTTTTTTCATTAGGTATTCAACGCCGTCGCAGGTCTGCTTCACTACTTCTGCTTTTCGCTGGATCATTTGCTTGAAATTCACTTTAGGAGCGTTGATATCAATACCGTGCTCTTTAAAGTGGTTTGCCGCATTATAAAAGTGCTCGGATGAATCCAGCAGGGCTTTAGACGGTATACAGCCTACGTTGAGGCAGGTTCCCCCTAGAGTATCGTACTTTTCAATGATAGCAGTTTTGAAACCTAGCTGCGCACACCGTATTGCGGCTACGTAGCCACCAGGTCCGGAACCAATTACTGTCACGTCGTATTGCATTTTTTTGTATTTAGATGTGAGTACAAAGAACAAAGATCATAGTACTTAGTATTTTCTTTATAGTTTCTTCTTTAAACCAATTAGCATTTTGTGAATTTCTTTGATTAGATCAATAGAAGATATTATATCGGACTCTTTTAAGTATCCTACTCGTACAGAAATTAGAAGCTGAGTTTCCAGTTCAAACAATGATCCAGATGCAATCCCTAAAAACTGATTGAATTCGCCATTAGTATTTCTTCCGGCGCCTTCTGCAATGTTTGATGCAATGGAAACTGCGCATCTGTTTATCTGTGAGACGAGGCCAAATTGTTCTTTTTGAGGTAACTTTTTGGTAAGCTCATAGATACCCGTAGTTAGATCCATTGACTTTCTCCACACCTGTAGGTCTTGATATTTATGCATTGTGCTTTGTACTATTTACTTGGTACTCTGTACTAAAACTAAACACCTAACATAAGCCTAGCAGGATCCTCAAGCAACTCTTTAACCCGGTACAAAAAACTCACACTCTCACGTCCGTCAATAATTCTATGGTCATAAGAAAGTGCTACATACATGATCGGTCTGACCACTACTTCCCCGTTTTCAACAACCGGCCGCTCCACGATATTATGCATCCCCAGAATGGCTGACTGTGGCGCATTGATAATTGGGGTCGAGAGCATCGAACCGAAAATCCCTCCATTGGTAATGGTGAACGTTCCACCGGTCATTTCCTCAATCGAAAGTTTGCCGTCCCGTGCTTTTTTGGCCAACCTCACCACTTCGCTTTCAATTTGTTGAAAGTTCAGCGCCTCCGCATTTCGAATGACGGGTACCACGAGACCTCTGGGAGAAGATACAGCAATGGAAACATCGCAATAGTCGTAGTACACGGTTTCGTCACCGTCAATGCCGGCATTGACTGCTGGCCATTCCAGGAGGGCTTGACAGCACGCTTTGGTAAAAAAGGACATGAAACCTAAGCCCACGCCGTACTTCTCTTTGAATTGCTCTTTGTATTTCTTCCTTAAGTCCATTATAGGCTTCATGTTCACCTCGTTGAATGTGGTGAGCATTGCTGTTTCGTTCTTAACAGATACCAGCCTTCGGGAAATGGTTTTTCTGAGGTTAGACATCTTTTCACGACGTTCCCCTCTAGTTCCGGTTGGGATTGCAGTAGCAGGTGCAGAATCGGCTTCCTTACTTTTGGTCGGTGCTTTGGGAGTTTCTTCGGCTTTCATCGCGTCTTCTTTTGTAATTCTTCCGCCGACACCGGTACCCTGTACCCGTTCTGAGGAGATGCCTTTTTCATTCATAATTTTTGTCGCAGCCGGCGAGGCGTGCCCTGCAGCATATGAATCTCCGGAGGTTTGAGGTATAGACTCTACTGAAGCAGATTCAACCTGAGTGGTTTCTGAAGCAGCAGGAGCCCCCCCTTCCATAATCTCAATTTTACAGATCAAAGCGCCAATTTCTATCGTATCCCCTTCTTGGGCCACGATCTGAAGTAGACCACTGGCCTCAGCAGGAAGCTCAAAAGTAGCTTTATCGGATTCTACCTCGGCGATGATCTCATCTAACTCTACATAATCGCCCTCTTCTTTGAGCCAGCTGGAAATGGTAACCTCTGTGATGGACTCACCAACTGTGGGTACGATCATTTCTTTTATTTCACCTGTTTTTTTAGGTTCCGCACCTTCGGAATCTGCGGTTGGCTCAGCTTTAGGCTCACTATTTACGGCTGATGGGCTTCCTTCACCTTCTTCAATGGTACATAATACCGCACCTACCTCCACGGTATCACCGTCTTGGGCTACTATGTTAAGAACGCCTGCTTTTTCAGCGGGAAGCTCAAAAGTAGCTTTGTCCGATTCTAGCTCCGCAATAATTTCATCCTGTTCCACATAATCACCATCCTGCTTTAACCAGGAGGCAATAGTCACTTCGGTGATCGATTCACCGACTTCAGGAACTTTCATCTCTAAACTCATGATAAGGTGCGTTAAATTTTAAATGCGTCGGTAACTATTTTGCTTTGCTCTTCTTTGTGCACTTTTGGATAGCCTGTAGCGGGTGAAGCACTTGCTTTTCGAGAAATTACTTTTAGTTGGTAACCTTCCAAGGTACTCAGTATATACGTCCAATACCCCATATTCGAAGGTTCTTCCTGCACCCAAACTATTTCGGAATTATTGTATTTCTTAAGGATGGAGTCAAGTTGCTTTTTAGGTAAGGGATGTAGTTGTTCCATGCGCAAAATGGCTACCTGCTTTATTTTTTTCGATTGCTGGTACTCAAATAAATCATAGTATATTTTACCGGAACAAAGAAGTACTCGTTTTACAGATTTTTTAGTCACGAAGGTGTCGTCTAGTATTTCTTTAAATCCACCTTCGGTAAAATCCACCACAGGGGAAATGACTTTAGGATGTCGGAGTAGCGATTTTGGGGAAAAGACCACTGCGGGTTTTCTGAAATTCCAAGCGAGTTGTCTCCTGAGGAAGTGAAAGAAGTTAGCCGGTGTGGTAATATTGGCAACCACTAGGTTATTTTCGGCGGCCAACTGGAGAAACCTTTCTGGCCTAGCATTGCTATGCTCTGGGCCTTGTCCTTCATAACCATGCGGTAAAAGCATTACTAATCCGTTCATCCGTTGCCATTTTGATTCTGCGCTGGTGATGAATTGGTCAATCATAACCTGAGCTCCATTCGCAAAGTCTCCGAATTGTGCTTCCCAGATTACCAAAGCATTCGGCGTCGCCATGGCATAACCGTACTCAAAGCCTAATACACCAAATTCGGAAAGAAGTGAATTGTATATCTTGAGTTGTTCCTGACCTTCTTCAATATGATCCAGGTTACAATAGGGCTGATTCGTATTGGCATCAAAAATATAAGAATGGCGATGAGAGAAGGTGCCTCGCTTCACATCCTGGCCGGACATCCTCACCATTTTCTTATCTAGCAGTAGTGAACCATACGCCAATAATTCTGCATCTGCCCAGTTTAGTGCTTTCGTGTCATTGAAGTTAGCCGCTCTATCTTTTATTAATTTTTCAATTTGTTTTAAAGGTTTAAAACCTTCGGGAATAGAGGTTAATGCTTTTCCAATTTTATCAACAGCGTCTTGTGTTATGCTGGTCACGGGCGACTTATCAAAATCTTTGGGTTGCGACCTACTAAGTGCTTCCCATTCTTCCTCAATTTTCTGAGGCTTGTAAGGCAAAGGTTTTTGCTTAACTTCATTGAGACGATCCTGGAGCATAGCTCGGAATTCTTTATCGATAGCTTTTGCCCTGCTGTCATCAATATCTCCTCGATTAATTAATTGTTTTACGTAAATATCGCGTGGGTTAGGGTGCTTGGCAATAAGGCTATATAACTTTGGCTGTGTGAATTTAGGTTCATCACTTTCGTTATGGCCATGGCGACGGTAACACAGAAGATCTATAAAAAAATCTTTCCCAAAAGTTTGATTGTATTCCACGGCCAGCTTAGCGGCAAAAACTACGGCTTCAGGATCATCGCCATTGACATGCAGTATAGGTGCATCAATAATCTTAGCAACATCTGTACAATAAATACTGGATCGTGCATCATCGTAGTCTGTGGTAAATCCAACTTGATTATTAATCACGAAATGAATCGTTCCTCCGGTTTCGTAGCCAGGTAGCTGCGACATTTGTACAATTTCATATACAATACCTTGGCCCGCTACGGCTGCATCCCCATGGATGAGAACCGACATGGCCTGTTTCAAGTCCCCTTTGTATTCATCATCTATTTGACCACGGGTGTAACCTAAGACCAAAGGATCAACCGCCTCTAAATGACTGGGATTAGGTGTTAATTTGATATAAACTTTCTGATCATTACTCGTCTTTATTCTACTGGAGTAACCTAAATGATACTTAACGTCACCGTCTCCCATGGTGAGGTCAGGGTTGGTGTTACCTTCAAATTCATTAAATATCTCATCATAGGTTTTACCCATGATATTTGCCAACACGTTTAAACGACCTCGATGCGCCATTCCAATAATCACTTCCTTTACCCCGTAATCTCCGGCTTCATTAATAATAGCATCCAACGCCGGAATCGTATTTTCACCCCCTTCCAGTGAAAACCTCTTTTGGCCTAAAAATTTTGTGTGCAAGAAATTCTCAAAAACAACCGCCTCGTTTAACTTTTCTAAAATTCGCTTTTTAGTGTTTATTGGCGGGTTGATGTTAAGACCGTCTTTCTCACACTTTTGCTTGAACCAATTCAGTACTTCGGCATCACGTATGTGCATATACTCATAGCCAATAGGTCCTAGGTATATCTTATTCAATGCGGCTATGATGTCCTTTAATTTAGCTTTACCTAGGCCAATTTCGTTACCCACACTAAAAGCAGTTTCCAAGTCAGCTTCACTCAGACCAAATTCAGAAAGACCCAACTTGACATTATGGTCCCTTCGTTGACGCACAGGATTAGTGTCAGATTTTAAATGGCTCCTGGACCGGTAGGCGTGAATGAGGTTGCGAACCTGGGTATCTTTTGAAGATAACTCCGAAACTTCAGAGTTTCCGTTTTCTCCGTATTTTGCTTGTGAGAAATCAAATCCTTCAAAGAATTTTTGCCAGGATAAGTCAACGGAGGAAGGGTCTTTTTTGTAACTGGAATAAAGCTCATCAATGTAACTGCCATGAGCATTGGCAATGTAGGAGTAATTGTCCATTACTGTATTTAACTGGATACCCTTCAAAGGTAAAGAACCTTGTTTCAATTATAAAATTGTATAATCGTTTATACAAATATATTATCCTAACCCGATTAAGTGTATTCAGTTTATCCCTAACGCTTTAATTATATTTTAGTATGTGTAATATTGAATATAAAGCGTAACTTTGCGCCTCATTAAAATCACGGACGTGTTCCGTAATTGAAAATATTTATAAGATGGCAGTTAAGATTAGACTGGCCCGGAGAGGGCGAAAACGAATGGCGATTTACGATGTAGTGGTAGCAGATGCTAGGGCACCACGAGATGGTCGCTACATTGAAAAGATCGGAAAATATAACCCGAATACAGATCCGGCCACCATTGAGTTAAATGATGAAAAGGCATTCGATTGGGTGATGAAAGGCGCGCAACCATCGGATACGGTTAGAGCTATGCTTTCGTACAAGGGAATAATGCTTAAGAAACATTTGCAAGTAGGTGTTAACAAAGGCGCAATCACTCAGGAAGAAGCCGATAAAAAATTCGAAGCCTGGTTGGCAGAGAAAGAAGGTAAGATTCAATCAAAACGAGACAAGCTAGCGACAGATGCTGCTTCTACTGCTAAAGCCAGAAAAGAAGCTGAAGCTAAAGTCAAGGAAGCGCGAGCTGAGAGTTTGAAGAAAAAGGCGGAAGATGCTGCAGGCGCAGAAGCACCCGAGACGGACGAAGTAGCGAACGAAAATACGGACTCATCCGTAGAGGCTACATCTGAAGCTGAGGCCGTTGAAGAGGTGGTTAAAGAAGAAGCTGCTTCCACTGAAGCCGTTGAGAATGAAGCACCGGAGGTTACGGAGCAAGCAGCGCCTGAAGTGGTTGAAGATAAAGCATCTGAAACCGAGTCCGTAGAAGAGGTTCCCGCTGTTGAAGAAGCGAAGGAAAAGGTGAAAGAGGATGCAAAACCTGCGGAGGAAGCGCCAAAAGCTGAAGAAGTAGCTGAACAAGCTCCTGCTGAGACCCCCGTTCAAGAAGAGTCACCTACAGAAGAAGCTCCCAAAGCAGAAGCAAAAGAAGATTCTTCAGAAGAGGAAGAGAAAAAAGGCGCGTAAATATGCGCCCTGATGAATGTTACCTCCTGGGTTACGTCATCAAAAGGCATGGATTGAAGGGGGAACTTACCATTTTTTTGGATGTAGATAACCCCCAAGAATACATAGAACTGGAATCAGTTTTCGTCAAAATCGACGGAAAGTTGGTTCCTTTTTTTATTGAAGACTTCAATATCAGAGGGGGTAAAGCGGTTGTTCGGTTAGAAGGTGTGCATTCTACTGATCAGGCCGATGAATTGAAAGGTGCCGAGCTCTATCTGCCGCTTACGATGTTGCCTAGGCTTGAAGGCACCTCGTTTTACTATCATGAAATTATTGGATTCACGGTAATGGATGAGATCGTGGGGAGATTGGGTAGTGTAAAAGTGGTTTACACTAATTCGGCACAGGAACTTCTGGCAGTAATCCAAGATCACAAAGAGATCCTGATACCGATTGCTAACGATACGATCAAATCAATTGATCGGGAAAAATCCGAAATTCTGGTGAATCTTCCCGTCGGCTTACTGGATATTTATGAGGACTGATGCGAATTGATATCGTTACGTGCTTGCCAAAACTTGTGGAAAGTCCTTTTTCGGACTCTATCTTAAAACGTGCTCAAAATAGAGGCCTGGTCGAGGTGGTCGTTCATGATTTACGTAAATACTCCACTGATAAACATCATAAGGTGGATGATTACGCCTATGGAGGAGGCGCTGGAATGGTGCTTATGATCGAACCTTTAGTTAATTGCATTCGTAACCTTCAAAACCAGCGTGATTACGATGATGTCGTCTACACCAGCCCTGACGGTCACCAATTTGACCAATCAACGGCCAATGAACTTGCGCTGAAAAGTAACTTAATGATCCTTTGTGGTCATTATAAGGGCATTGACGAACGGGTCAGAACGCACTTTATAACCAGGGAAATAAGTATTGGTGATTATGTGCTCTCCGGGGGTGAATTGGCCGCTGCGGTTATATCTGACGCTATCATTCGCCTCATCCCGGGGGTTCTGTCTGACGAAACCTCGGCCCTTACCGATTCTTTTCAGGATGGGTTGGTAGCGCCTCCGGTGTATACCCGGCCTGCGGAGTTTGAAGGTTTAAAAGTGCCCGATGTATTGCTTTCTGGGCACGAAGCCCATATCGAAAAATGGCGTTTTGAACAATCTATTAAGCGGACAAAAGAGCGGAGGCCGGATAACCTAAAATAGTAATAGTATATAAGCTACTATTACTATTTATTTCTTGCTCAGAAATAGATTTCAATCTTTATTTAACTATATTTGCAGTCCGTTTTTGGAGACAGGATTTATTTTTAGAAATCATGAACGAGTTAATCAAAGAAATAGAAGCTGAAAACAACGAGTTGCGTGCTTCGCTGCCCTCTTTTAAAGCAGGTGATACGGTAAACGTTCACGTAAAAATCAAGGAAGGAAACAAAGAGAGAATCCAGCAGTACCAGGGTACGGTTATCCAAAGAAAAAATCCTGGAGGTAACGGGGAGACATTTACAGTCCGAAAGGTTACCAACGGAGTAGGAGTAGAGCGTATATTCCCGTTGTTGTCTCCCAATATCGACAAAATAGAGGTGCTCAGAAAGGGAAAAGTGAGAAGGGCAAGATTGTACTACTTAAGAGGTAGACAAGGCAAAGCGGCTCGTATCAAAGAGAAACTGTAGTTTAAAGCATCGATCTTGCCGAGCGCTCATTTACAGTATGATGGTAGATGAGCTTTTTTATTTGGGGAATTCTTGGACTAGCTGTTATATAAGTTCTAGAGCCTGACATTAAGTCCTAGTTCGCTGGAAATAAAAAGGTTATTCTGAAAGATTTGATCCGAAGAAATATCAAAGCTTAGATCAAGCACAAGCTTTCCTAATTCGTAATAAATACAGGGTGTGATAAAAAGTAAGGTTTCTTTAGCCACAAAATCATAGTTTAACGAAGATCCGATAAAGAGAATACCACATTTCTTGCTAATTATAGCTTGATACCTGCCCCCAAAACCAAATAAATACGAGCCATCTAAACTATTTTCGGTCGTCTTCTTTTCTTCGCCGGATTCTGAAAAAATATCCTTAAGGTAATGTCCTTCGGAGAATAGCATAAATCTTTTTGATAGCTGATAAGACGCTTTTGGGCTTACCACCCAGTTTCGATTTTGGTCTTTAGATGTCTCGGAAATACCGGTAGAAATACCCAATTGCCATTTGTACTGGTTTTGGGCCAGTACAGTATTCAACGTAAGATTAATCAATAAAAACAAAAGCCACCGTATCATACGCTTTTTGAAACGATGGCTTGAATGTATTAGTATGTCAATGTCAGTCAGACAGTTGACATGACGTTATTGAACTATTAAGAAAAGCTCCCGATATTATTCAAATCCTCGCACGCTTCTTTCAAACGTGTTTTAAATGACTCTTCGCCCTTTCTAAGCCACACTCTCGGGTCATAATACTTTTTATTGGGTGAATCTTCTCCGTCAGGATTTCCTATTTGCGCTTGAAGATAGCCTTCATTGGCTTGATAATACTGTCTAATACCGTTCCAATACGCCCATTGCAGGTCTGTATCGATATTCATTTTTATAACACCGTAGCCAATCGCTTCACGGATTTCTTCGGTGGTTGAGCCCGAACCGCCGTGGAATACGAAATCAACAGGCTGTGGCGCCGTATGGTATTTCTTCTCGATATGGTCCTGGCTATTCTTAAGGATTTTAGGTGTGAGTTTAACATTACCAGGTTTGTAAACACCATGAACATTACCGAAAGCCGCTGCTACGGTGAATCTATCACTTACCTTCTTTAGTTCTTCGTAGGCATATGCCACTTCTTCGGGCTGGGTATAAAGCTTAGAGCTATCCACGTCTGTATTGTCAACTCCATCCTCTTCGCCGCCGGTTACGCCCAGTTCAATTTCAAGGGTCATTTCCATTTTACTCATACGCTCCAAGTAGCCTTTGCAGATTTCAATATTTTCTGCCAGTGGTTCCTCGGAAAGATCGATCATATGTGAGCTAAATAAAGATTTGCCATGTTCTTTATAGAAGGCCTCACTGGCGTCGAGCATTCCATCTATCCAGGGTAAGAGTTTTTTGGCCGCGTGATCGGTATGGAGGATAACCGTCGCTCCATATTTTTCGGCCAGGGCATGAACGTGATGTGCCCCGGAGACGGCACCGGCCACAGCGGCCGTCTGATTGTCATTCGCTAAGCCTTTGCCGGCGAAGAACAAGCTTCCTCCATTTGAAAATTGGACCATTATGGGCGAGTTGATTTCTGCCGCTGTCTCCAATACGGCATTGACGCTATTTGTACCTATAACATTCACCGCGGGCATAGCAAAGCCTTTTTCCTTGGCGTATTGAAAAAGCCTTTGCACGTCAGCGCCGGTGACCACTCCTGGTTTAAAATCTGAACCTGACATGTCTTTTTATATTTTAAATGAAAACTTGTGCATAAACTCAAAAGCAAAGAAAATCAAAATTATATCATTTGCACTTGCTTTTTAACGATTTAAGCTCGGTGCTGATTATAGTCATATGTGGTATTCAATTGAAATATCTTTTTTTGAAAGATGGGGTATACTCATGATATTTGTAGGCTTCAAACGAAAAGCATCTTATGAGTTGGTTTCACAGAAAAGACAAAGGAATACAGACACCGACAGAAGCAAAACGCGAAGCTCCGGACGGTCTTTGGTTTAAGACACCCTCTGGTAAGATCGTTCATACCCGTGAGTTGAAGAGTAATTGCTACGTAAGTCCTGAGGATGGCTATCATGTGAGAATTGGTTCAAAAGAGTATTTCGAAATCCTATTCGACGATAACAAGTTCACAGAATTAGATGAAACTTTGCAATCGGCAGACCCGCTAAAATTCAAAGACTCTAAGCCTTATCCTGATCGAGTACAGGCCTCTCAGAAGAAAACAGGCCTGAAAGATGCGGTGCGTTCGGCTCATGGTAAGATGAATGGAATGCAAATTACCATAGCTTGCATGGACTTCAGCTTTATAGGCGGATCGATGGGTTCGGTAGTTGGTGAAAAAATTGCCAGAGCCATTGACTTCGCTATTAAAAAGAAAACCCCTTTTCTGATGATTTCTAAATCGGGTGGAGCTCGTATGATGGAAGCAGGTCTTTCATTGATGCAAATGGCTAAAACCTCTGCTAAGCTTGCTTTGCTCAGTGAGGCAAAACTTCCTTACATCAGCTTATTGACGGATCCTACTACAGGGGGGGTAACGGCTTCTTATGCCATGCTGGGAGATTTTAACATTTCAGAACCTGGCGCTTTGATTGGTTTTGCAGGGCCACGTGTGATACGAGAAACCATAGGTAAAGATCTGCCCAAAGGTTTTCAAAGTGCCGAATTCGTTCTAGATCATGGCTTCCTGGATTTTATTGTGGACCGAAGAAATCTGAAGGCTAAGTTGACTACACTGCTGAAAATGCTCAAGTAGTTCTGATCAAGGTGTACTTGACGATTATGGGAGGTTGGTCAGTCTCAACTCCTTAAGCACTTTTCTGGCTGAGGACTCGTCATCAGACCCCTGGATCTGTATTTGAACAAAGTAACGCTCCTTGTAACCTGATGTTATGGTTACTTCTTTGTATTCCTTACCCACCTCAATCATCCCATGAAAATCGCCATCCTTAAAGCTCGAAACTTTCTTCTCATCATCTTCATATTCCATATTCATCGTCCAGGCCATGGCAGCAGCACTATATAAAGAACCAGCTCCCTTATAATCCATGATGGTGACTGTCATTTGTTCTTTATCCTTTTCGTAGTCTTGTGATGCCATAGCATATGACATACCATTCATGGACATGGATTGTCCATCTGGGTCTCCTGAGGCGGTAAAACCTGCAATTTTACCAGGTAAGTGTTTTTGTAATTCCTTGTAAGAGACAGCCTTGTTGTCTTGAGCGACAGCAACAAATGCAACAAGAAGAAGGGCAAATAAACTGATTGTCGTTTTCATCGTGATCGGTTTAGATTCGTCAAGATAGAACTATTTCTGATCATCTTTAAAAACTATCTCTAAAATCTAAGCTCATCGCCTTCACTGTTTTTATGAAAAATTTGACTTTTTCCGGATCAGTATCTGGATATACACCGTGTCCAAGGTTGGCTATATGTGAGAAAGGGCCAAAGTCTTTAAGCATGGCTTTTACATGGTTCATTATTTCCTCCTCGTTGCCGTAAAGTGCACATGGATCAAAATTGCCTTGCAGCACTTTATCAGGCATTAGTTCTCTCGACTCCTTAATGTCCATACACCAATCGAGACCCACGGTTTGACAATCTACTCTATTCCACGATGACCGGGCAAAGTAGGCATCTTTGGCAAAAACAGTTTTAGGTACTTCTTGAATAGCATCACAGATCTGAGAAATGTAGGGTAAGCTAAATTCTTCATACTGCCTGGGTGAAAGAATACCTGCCCATGAATCAAAAACCTGTACCAGATCGGCTCCCGCCATAATCTGCCCTCGCAAATAATTAATGGTACTCGTGGTAATCATTTGAAGCAACGTATGAGCCAGGGTCGGATCCCCATATAGCAGGGCTCTGGCCTTAGAGAAAGTCTTACTTCCTGAGCCCTCTACCATGTAGGCGAATATAGTCCATGGAGCGCCGGCAAACCCAATAATGGGGACTCTGTGGTTAAGCTCCTTTCTGGTAATTTCAATAGCTCGGATAGTGTACGAAACGTCGTCAGCTTCAGCAACGTTCAGGCGGGCCAAATCCGCCTTCGCTTCTACAGTCTCAAGAAACCGTGGGCCTTTCTTTTCCACCATTTGATAGCTTAGACCCATGGCCTCAGGAATTACCAGAATATCTGAAAAAATTATGGCCGCATCTACTTCTAAAATATCAACAGGTTGAATGGTAACTTCAGCCGCTAATTCAGGAGTCTCTACCAGTTCTTTAAAACCGCTTAAAGAGTTTCTAATGGCACGATATTCAGGTAGTATTCTACCGGCCTGACGCATTAACCAGACCGGTGTTCTTTCCGTTTTTTCCTTTCTAATGGTCCTGAGAAGAAGGTCGTTTTTTAGAGACATTCGCAAAGATATATTGCGAGTGCTCAATTAAAAAACGGTCCACTGGTGTTTCCGATTAATTAGACTCGGCAATCAATGGTTCGATCAGATCTTTAAATTTCTTGGTGCTAGGTCGAGGGGCATTTTTCAACAATCGCCCGTCTGGATAGATCAGCATATATCTCGGAATAGTCTGTAGTTTGTATTTTTTGGCAATTTCCGAATCATTACTAATTCGTAAATGTTCACGATCGGTCAACCCATGGCTAAGTTTTGCCTTTTGCCATTTGTCCAAGTCACTGTCTAGGGAAACATATAGAAACCTGACCTTATCTTCCATTGCTTTAATAACTTTTTCAGACTTTTTAAATTCTGCTAGACAAGGTTTACACCAACTTGCCCAGAAATCAATGTATACTAATGTGTCCCTACTCTCGGCCAGGATTTGATTGAGTGTGTTATGGTCTACAGTAAGTTGTTCAAGATTGAAAAGATCTTTTTTTGATTTTTCCCGAAATTGATCTTCAAGCTGTTGTTCCCCCTCAAGTTGTCTCTTAATAGTTTTTTCCAAAGGATTTTCACTTAGGACGGTGTAGTTCTTCCAAAACTGGGAGTCGTATTTATTCTTCGTAAGCACTCGTTCCGTGATAGGTTGATGCTTAAAGTCTTTGTCCTTTCCAATCCTAATATTATTGACCAAAAGTTCTATGTGTGCATGGTGAACGGTAGTATCTCCTCGAACGGATCGCGCAAATGAATCATGAATAATATGAGATAGGTGGTACTTGCCGCGAGATTCTTTATAAAAGATTTCATCCGTTACATTTCTGATTCCGCTGCCCAGCTCGCTTTCTATTTTTACAAAAGCATAGTCTCCATCTGTAATATAAAAGGTACCGGAGTGAGTCATTCCAAAAAGCTCCATTCTTTTCCATGATTTGGAGCGGTAGGTAATAACATAGACCTCTTTTCCGTTGATTGAGCTAATCCTATCAAGCTCAAATTGATAATTCTTCAAGTTTGACTTGAGGTACTTCCCGGAAGCATTGATCATCATGAAGGGAAAAGGATTCTTCTTGGCGTATTGATAAGCAGCTACGTCGGTATTTATTAATTCGGAAAATGCGATAGGTATGTGATTCTCCTTCATGAACGTTTTGTCAAAACTCCTTCTGGACTGTACTAAGCGAAATCGGTCTTTTTTTGCTTCCATAGATTTGGGTTTACGATAGCCTTTGTCTTTGTACACATCTACGGCCGCCTCAATAAGTCTTCCATATACAGAGTCATCTTTGCAATAATGCCGGTAAAACGTGTTCATAGTGACCGGGTCAGAAATGAAATTATCCTTAATCCGTTTAAAGGCTTTTTTAACTACGGACATAGGGTCAATTTCTTGAGCTCTTATGATAATATCATCAAGTATCTTAACGTCGGTTTCCAGCAGGATTTCCGGTGAAATATTGCGTACTGCTACAATACGGGTTACAAAACCTAAGCAAGATATTTTTAAAGAATCCTCCTGATTTACTCGAATTGAAAAATCACCCAAGCTGTTGGTAGAAGTGCCTTCGTAGGTATTTACGATCTGGACGCTCGCAAACGGAACGGCTTCTCCGGTTTCTGTGGATACCACAGTAGCATTCACCCTTACTATTTGTCCTATCGCTGGGATGCTCAACAAAGTTAATAGGGTAATTATGGACCCTAGACAGATTCGATTAAAAGTGTGCACGTAATGAGTAGGGCTTTTGAGACATTGAGATTACCAATTAAGTGTAAAACGTATCATCTCGAAAGAGCTGATACCTGGTCGCATTTTATCATATAGAATTAAAGATAATTAAATTGAGTTTTAAGTAAATAGTGAGTAGATATCATTTTGTCTGATATTCTTCTAATATCTTTGATCGTATGCGCTTATTACTGTTTTCGTTATTACTAGGATTGGTTTTCTATCGGTGTACGCAATCGCAGCCTGATCCGGCATTTATTGATTACGACCTGAAAAAGGTGCCGTATCGAATGAATGAACCCGCACATGTGATACCGCTCCACTATGATCTTGAAGAGATCTCGGGGTTAAGCTTCTTTAAAAAGAATACGCTGTTAGCAGTTCAGGATGAGAAAGGTAAACTCTTTTTTATTGATAGTAAGACTGGAAAGATCACGAAGGAAGTAAAGTTTGGTAAAAGTGGAGATTACGAAGGTGTAGAATTATTGGATAGGCAAATATACGTGACTACGAGTAGCGGAACCGTATTTTCCTTTTCGCAAAATGAATCGACAGAAGTTAAAGCTCCAATAATTAAGACACCTTTCTCCATTAAAAATGATGTTGAGGGATTAGGATTAATACAGGGTAGACTTACTTTTTTATCCAAGGCTTCGGGAGAGATAGAAAACAATGGAGTAAAGGGGAAGGCAGCCTATACGTTGGATGTTAAAAGCGGTAAATTAAGGCCAAACCCACTTTTTTCCTTTAGAATGAAAGAGCTTGAGGATTTTATTAGCGGGCGAGATCACTTTAATAAGCTCAGAGATTTTGATCCCTCCGGATTGGCCGAACATCCATTGAACGGAGATATCTATATCTTAACCGCTGATCATGCGCTGTTGGTTTTGACTTCGGAGTTTGAAATCAAGGAGTTGGTTAAACTGAATCGCAAGATTTACAAACAACCGGAAGGGATTTGTTTTGACCCTAAGGGGAAACTTTACATCTCTAACGAGGGTGACGGAGCACGTGCGAAACTTATTATTGTTGACCTAATACAATAGGTTTACTAAATTGGTAGAGATGAAGAATATTTCTCTACTACTGATACTATTGGCAGGATGGAATCTTGCACTCGGTCAAGACCCCCTTTATACCTTATATTTAATAGGAGACGCAGGTAAACGCACAGAAGCTCAGAAAGCTACATTTCGGTTGGCCAGGCAGCAATTAGAGCAGACGCAAGGAGCGAAAGGCCTGCTCTATCTTGGTGACAACATTTATTCTAAGGGCTTACCGCTGGAGGGAGATCAAGACCGCATGGAAGCTGAGGCCGTGATCAGGGCTCAAATTGAGGTTGTCAATAACCTGGATGGTGATTTTTATTTTATCCCCGGGAATCACGACTGGGCACAGGGGAGAGCCAACGGCTGGGAGCAGGTGAAACGTCAGGAGACATATATAGAAAATCTTATGGATTCGGCGAATGCTTTTTTACCTGACGGGGGATGCCCCGGTCCTGTAGAAGTGCTTCTAAATGAGGAAATCACTCTAATAATCTTAGATACGCAGTGGTTTTTGCATAACTGGGATAAGCCAAATGCGGAGCAGGGCAGTTGTGACTACTCCAATGCCGTAGAAATGCTTCAGGGGCTAGATGAGACTATCCGCAGAAACGCTCATAAGAAAGTGATAGTAGCATCACACCATCCTATGTACACTTACGGGAGCCATGGGGGCGTGGTCAAAGCCTCTCAACATCTGAAGCCACCTCTTTTGGGGAGCCTATATGCCTTATACAGGAAGGTTATTGGCAGTATCCAGGATAATACCCATCCCAAATACCGGGCTCTACGTAACGCCATGGTTCAGGTTTTTGAGCAGTATGATAATGTGATCCATGTGGCGGGTCACGAGCATTCCTTACAATATTCATTTAAAGAAGATACACACTACATTGTAAGTGGTGCCGGTGCCAAGCAGACCTACGTCAAAAAGAAGGGCTTTGCCGAGTTTGCTGAGATGACGACCGGCTTCGCCAAACTTAAATTTTACAAAGGAGGTAAAGTAGACCTTGAAATCTGGCGATCCGATGGCAGCAAGGCCTTTGAGAAAGAGCTTATGAATAAACCTTATGTGCCTTTGATCACCAAGGAGGAATTTGTGACTAATGTCGATCTGTCCGACAGTATAGTTACTGCCAACGCCAGCGACCAATACGAAGCGGGTAAAATGAAAAAAAAGATGCTCGGTACAAACTACCGAGACGTTTGGAAGCAAGAAACAGAAGTACCGGTATTCGACATAGGTAAAGAACACGGAGGGCTTGAAATTGTGCAGCGCGGAGGAGGTATGCAAACCAAATCGCTTCGGTTGCAGGCAAAGAATGGGAAACAATACGTATTAAGATCTATTGAAAAATACGCTGAGGGTGCTGTTCCTAAAATGTTTCAAAACACCTTCGCCGTAGATATTGTGCAAGACCAGATCTCCGCATCTCACCCTTACGGGGCTTTTGTAGTGCCTGAGTTGGCTGAAGCAGCCAAGGTCTACCATACCAACCCTAAGGTAGTTTTCATTCCGGATGATCCCCGGTTCGGGGAGCATCAGGCTGATTTCGCCAATACCCTGGCGCTCTATGAAGAACGGCCCGCCAAAGACTGGTCCGATGCGACCTTCTTTGGAAACTCGGAGAAAATCGTCAATACGGCGAAGGTCTTGGAAAAATTGGCTAAAGACAACGACAATTTTGTGGACCAGGAATGGGTGCTCCGGTCTAGATTATTTGATTTGGTCATTGGCGATTGGGATCGTCATGACGACCAGTGGCGCTGGGCCTCCTTTGATACCAAGAAAGGTAAGATGTATAGACCGATCCCAAGAGACCGGGATCAGGCCTTTTTTGTGAACACCGGCTTTTTCCCCTCTATCTGGAGTAGAAAATGGGGACTGCCCAAGTTCGAGGGTTTCGACGATGAAGTGCGCTGGCCCAGTGGGCTAATGTTCAATGCGCGCTACTTTGACCGGTCTTTTTTGACTGGATTATCCAGAGAAGATTGGATCAAAGCCACCGAATATATTCAGGCTAGCCTTACTGATGATGTTATTGAAAGTGCCATTAAAAAATGGCCCATGGAGATTTATGAACTTCACGGTGAAGACATCATAAGAAAGCTTAAGTCCAGGCGGGATAAGCTAAAAGAATATGCCTTAGATCATTATGAGTTCCTGGCGAAGCAGGTCAATGTCTTAGGGAGTAATAAACATGAACATTTTAAGGCTACACGCAAATCGAATGGCGACGTACAGGTGGTGGTACGCAAGATGAAAAAAGATGGGGATAAAAAAGGTGAAATATTTAACAGAGTCTTTAAATATGGAGAAACGAAGGAAATACGGTTATTTGGCCTTGACGGTCAAGATGAATTTGAAATAGAAGGCGAAGCTCTGAAAAGTATTACGATTAGAGTCATTGGCGGTGAAGGCGAAGATGAGCTTGATGATGATTCAAAAGTACGGGGTCTTGGAAAAAAGACGGTTTTTTATGATACAAAAAAGGGGAATGAACTCAAGCTCAATAGTGAAAGCAGGAATCGTTTGTCCGATGACCCTAACGTGAATGTATACAACAGGAAAGAGTATAAGTACAACGTACTTATGCCTCTTCTGACAGGCGCTTTCAATCCCGATGACGGTATTTTTATTGGAGGTGGCTTTAGTTACACTCATCATGGTTTCAGGAAGGAGCCATTTAAATCCAGACATACCGTATTGGCCAGTTATGCGGCGAACACCTCATCGTATAATTTTAAATATCAAGGTGTTTTTACCGATGTTATTAAATCCTGGGACATAGAAGCCACCACTAATTTTCGCTTTCCAAACTTTACGAATTTCTTTTTTGGGTTAGGCAACGAAACGGTCTTTGATCAGGATATTGATGAACAAGTAGAAGTTGACCGGGCGATAAGGTATTACCGGCTTCGTTTCGAGGAAATATCCTACGAGGTAGGTTTATTCAGGCAACTGGGTGAGTTTGCGAAGGTAGGTTTAACTCATGACTACTTTAGATGGTCTTTGGAGGATTTTTCGGATGAACCTCGCTTCGTGCAAGAGTTTGTCTCAGACATTGATCCTGACTTGGAGAGTGAAACGTTTGCTTACCTGGGCGCTGGAATACGTTTCGATGTAGATACCAGGAAAAACAAATTTATGCCGAAGACAGGTATTGTGTGGACGAACAAAATCAACGGGCTTTACGGTGTCAATAGCAATACAGACAATTTCCACCAGTTTAATACCAGCTTTGCTTTTTACCATAGCTTCCGGCTTCCGGCCAAGCTGACTTTTGCCTCTAGGATTGGATATGGCAGAAACCTAGGAAATGTCAATGAGGATTATCCTTTTTTTCTAGCCCAAACACTTGGAGGGAGGGATAACTTACGGGGCTATAGAATTACGCGATTCTGGGGAGAAGAGTCGCTCTACAACAATTTCGAATTACGTTTGAAATTGTTCAGCATACGTACCTATTTATTTCCCGCTTCTATTGGCATCATGGGTTTTCATGATGTGGGTAGAGTGTGGATAGAAGGTGAAGATTCTGATACCTGGCATCGGGGAGTGGGTGGAGGTCTTTGGCTTGCACCCTTCAATGCGGCGGTAATTTCAACAGAAATAGGTGTCTCTGATGAGGACACCTTATTCTACTTCCGGTTTGGGTTCCTTTTCTAGGATTACAAGAACATTCCACCTGAGGCTTCTATGCGTTGTGCGTTAATCCATCTTCCTTGTACAGTACATAAGAAAGCGACCACGCCGCCGATATCATCGGGTACGCCGACCCTGCCTAGTGCAGTCTGCTGTGCGATGATATCCTTAACCTGAGGGTTGGCATTGAATGCCGGAGCTGTGAAATCCGTTTCGATGGCGCCTGGTGCTACTACGTTAGCCGTAATTCCTCTGCTTCCTAATTCTTTAGCCAGGTATTTAGTGAATACTTCTACTGCACCTTTCATGGAGGCGTAAGCGCCATATCCAGGGAGTGAAAATCGAGCAAGGCCGGTACTTGTATTGATGATCCTTCCACCATCATTGAGGTAGGCCAATGCCTTTTGAGTGAGAAAGAATGTGCCTTTCAAATGAACGTTGTACAGCGCGTCAAACGCTTCTTCCGTGAAATCAGAAACGGGACCATAAGAATCAATCCCAGCGTTATTGATCAAAAAATCGAATTTATCCGTATTCCATTTTTCCGATAACAAGGTAGATACCTGTGCAAAGAAGGTGGAAAAAGACTTAGCGTCTGCAACGTCTAATTGAAGTGCAGCTGCTTTTTGACCTTTGCCCTCAATTTCCCGTACTACCTGTTCGGCTTCTTCCTTTTTACTGCGATAGGTGATAATGACGTCACTTCCAAAGTCCGCTAGTTGTAACGCTTCATTTTTTCCAAGTCCGCGGCTGCCCCCGGTGATAAGTGCGATTTTCTCATTGATTAATTTTTCCATTGTATTATAAATTTTGTGTTTGTTTTTAATTACAATACAAAGCAAGGCCAATCACCACACCTGACCATGACGAATATTTAAGGTAGAATGATGAATCTCTAAGAATCGCAGAAAATTGATTATAACACCTGTTAAGCGAGCTACTGTGACTTTCGATACGTATTTGGTGTAAAACCCGTGTGGCGCTTAAAGTAACTGCTGAAATGGGTCGCCTCGGAGAACCCCAGGGTAAGACCAATTTCCTTGGAAGTCATGGTCGTGTTCTTGAGCATGGCCTGGGCTTCGCTAATCGTTTTTTCCGAGATCCAGGAGTTCATGGATTTGCCGGTTTTGCTTTTGATTACTGTACTCAGGTAATTAGGATGCAAACGCTGAAGCTTAGCATAGTCCTGCGCCTGAAAAATATATTCTTCACGTCCGGCCAGCAGATCACGGTAATGCTTTTCCAGGTCCCTCTTAAACTGTTTTACAATCTCCGAACTTCGATCTCCTTCAGCCCGCGGATTATAGCCCTTCCAAAACTTCTCCTTGATCTTCAGTAGAATCACCACAAACAGGTTTCCTATGATCTTATACTTAAGAGGGCTGTTCTTCTTGAATTCCTCAGCGATCTGCATGTAGAGTTGTTCAAACTCCGAGAATTCATTTGGCGAGAGGGTGCTTGGCGGAACGGTTTCGGCCAAAAGAAAGGGGAATTCGTCAAATACGTTCTGATGCACCTGCTCTTTCAGGAATGCTTCGGTTAAAGTGATGATATATACGTCACGTAGTTCTTCCAGGTGGAACGCTTTAATATGGCCGGGATTGGTAAAATAAATGGTACCAGGTTGAGTTTTGAACACCTTAGCATCAGTAGTGTAGCTCCCCTTTCCGTCTTTGACAAAAACAAATGAGTAATAATTGGCTCTGAAGACGGGCGAGGTAAACGGAACTTCCGGATGAATAGCCGGAAGGGAATGTATAGTAAAATCCGTCTCCTGCTCGATAGGTAGGTTAAGTGACCTGTACAGGTCTGAAATGGTATGGTGAACGATAAGATCGGACATCAATTAAGTTTTACATGATAAGATAGCCTAATAACTCAATACTATTAACTAATTACTAAAAACAATCTCTATATCTTTAAGCCAGTGAGTCACGTTATAGTTGATTGATGGAGAGACCCGCGCTTATTTTTGAGCATTCCCCTTTGTTTCTGATTTTATGCCTCGCGCTTGGCTTTGGCTATGCTATTTTGACTTACTCAAAGGTAGGGCCGTGGGGGGCGAACTGGCATAAAGGGCTGTTCGTACTTCGCTTTGTGATGGCCACATTCATTGCAATTTTACTCGTTTCCCCTATTTGGCGACAGCTACAAAATGAAATTGAGAAATCCACATTCGTAGTAGCCATAGATAACTCCCAATCCATGCAAGAAGGGGTAGATAGTACGCTTTTAGACCAAGTATTAGATAAACTTAATGAGACCACCAACATTCTTAGAGCATCGGATTACGACATAGAATTTCGTACGATCAATGATAAACGTATCGATACGATTGATACTATTTCTTTTGATGTACAGGCTTCCGACCTTAATGAATTGATCAGTGGAATAGAGGCGGACTACGAGGGGCGTAATCTGGGTGGTATTGTGCTGGTTAGTGACGGAATACACAATCAAGGTCTGCTGCCTACTTACGTAAATCACGCGAAGAACATCTATACTGTGGGTGTTGGAGACAGCGTACCCAAGTCGGATATCGTGTTGAATGCGTTACTTTATAATCAGGTATCCTACCAGGGAAATAAGTTTCCGATGGTGGTGCAGATTAAGCAAAAAGGTTACACTAATCGTACCTTGGGACTTACGGTGTACAAGGGCTCAGAGAGAGTACTCACCAAGACCATCCGGTTAAAAGATGAAGATCAGATTACCGAAGTAAAGCTGGAGTTGGAAGCCGCAGAGGCGGGATATCAGTCTTATCAGGTGGCCTTGGAAAACCTTGAGGATGAATTTAATGCGCTAAACAATTCAAAAAAGGCCTACATTGAAGTTATTGACGGCAAAGAGAAGATTGCCCTTGTAGCGCCTTCACCCCATCCTGATATTAAAGCAATTAGATCTGCCATTGAAAGTAACCAGAATTATACCTTTGAACAATATGTGCTTAGTATCCCGGCACAGCGAAACAAACTAGCGGCTACCAAAGAGAAATTTGACCTGGTAATCCTGCATCAGCTCCCTGATCTGAGAAGGCAGGGGGCCTCTTTTGTCCAAAGATTCATTAACGATAACTCTTCTATTTTATGGATATATGGTAGCCTGACGGACGTTCGACAACTGAATACAACAAATAACCTGATGCAGCTCGATCTTATTCGCGGTGAATATGATCAGGTTACAGCTAACTTTAATCAGGCGTTTGGAAGCTTTTCACTTTCCGATGAGCTTCAACGCTCCTTTGATGATTTCCCTCCTTTAACGGTGCCTTTTGGTAAGATCAGCAATAAAAATGACGTGGCCGTACTACTCAATCAACGGGTTGGATCGCTAAATACCAAGAAACCGCTGGTGAGTGTGGTGGATAAAGACGGCGTACGTAGCGGCCTTATTCTTGGCAGTGATATTTGGCGCTGGAAACTGGCGGATTATGCGCGTAATGAGAACAACGAGCTATTCAATGAACTGATCGGAAAGTTGGTTCAATATCTCTCATCCAAAGAAGACAAACGTAAATTTAAAGCCTATCCTTTAAAAGCAGAATTCCGAACCAGTGAATCTGTGATCTTTGAATCAGAAGCGTACAATGCCCTTTATGAACGTATTTACGGTAATAAAGTGGATTTGAAAGTAACGGATGAGAATGGAGAGGATTTGAGTTACAGTTACGTACCCACACCCAGTAATACGCGTTATGTCATTAATGGTTTGACCGACGGCATCTATCAATATCAGGCAAGTTCGGTCTTGGGGGAAGAAAAGGTTACGGTGCGCGGTGAATTTCTGGTAAGGGAAGTTCAACTTGAAAGACTGAATCTTACGGCAGATTTTGGGTTATTAAGAAACATAGCTAACGACTCTGGAGGTCAGTTTTATCTGGAATCCCAGCTTGACGAACTCAATGAAACGCTGCGTAACAAGCAGGGTCAAGCCATCATCCATAGCAATGAAAAATACCTGCCTTTCATTAATCTACAGTGGATCTTTATTCTCATACTTTCTTTGGTTACCGCCGAATGGTTTATCCGAAAGTTTAGTGGCTCGTATTAAGTGCACCACGTCATGTTTTTTTCTGATTACAGTCATACGATCTGCTTTCTTTAATAGACCGGAGCATGCTTAATTTGCATTTCGCTTTGATACCGAATAAATGAACAAGAGTTTAAAACTCATTCTTTGCAGCCTGATTCCAATCGTTATTTTATTAATTCCCCGAACCTCGGTTCCTTTGGAAGGCATCACGGAAATTGAGCAAAGGGTAATTGCTATTTTCTTTTTCGCCGCTATCTTTTGGATTGCCGAACCTATTCCGGTTTACACGACCTCACTGTTGATCATCTTTTTTGAATTGGTGCTGCTTTCTGAAAAGGGTCTGATCTTTCTTCGAAATGAAGGTGAGGCGTTTTACGGTCAGGCCGTGGGCTACAAGGATATTCTGCACACCTTTGCCTCGCCAATTATCATACTTTTTCTGGGTGGCTTTTTTTTAGCAATGGCGGCCACAAAATATCGTTTGGATCAGAACCTAGCCAGAGTCCTTTTAGCCCCCTTTGGTGCTCAACCTAGGTATGTTATGCTTGGATTAATGTCCATCACAGCTGTGTTTTCTATGTTCATGAGTAATACGGCTACCACGGCCATGATGCTATCCATCTTGGCTCCGGTGCTTGCAGTATTCGAAATGAACGATAAGGGGAAAATAGCCTTTGCCCTGGCCATACCCCTAGCCGCAAACGTAGGGGGTATTGGCACACCCATTGGAACCCCTCCCAACGCGGTGGCACTTAAATATTTGACGGGCGACAATGTTATCAGCTTCGGGGAATGGATGATGTTTGCCGTGCCTTTTGTTATTGTGCTGCTATTTATAGGATGGTTCGTACTAATGGCTATCTACCCCTCCCAAACCAAGACGATACAGCTTGATATTAAAGGTAAATTTCTTAAGAACCCTAAAGCCTATGTTGTTTACGCTACATTTTCAATTACTATTATTCTCTGGTTAACTGATTTTATTCACGGTATGAATTCCTATGTAGTTGCCATGCTTCCTGTAGCCGTTTTTTCAGCTACCGGGATCATTAATAAAAAAGACCTCCAATTGGTGAGTTGGGATGTACTATGGCTGGTTTCAGGAGGGATTGCCCTGGGCTTGGCCCTGGATAAGAGCGGACTGGCGAGCCGGGTAATTGGCGCTATTCCTTTTGAAGGTTTTTCACCATTACTTATCGTTCTGGCAGTTTCAGTGGTGGCTGCGGTAATGGCCAATTTTATGAGTAATACTGCTACAGCTAACTTACTCCTACCTCTGGTAGCTGTTTTGGGCACGTCAATCTCTTCTCTCAATGCATACGGAGGTACACAGATGGTCATTGTAGCTACCACAATAGCGTGTTCCATGGGCATGGCCCTACCGATAAGTACGCCACCCAATGCCCTAGCCTTTGGTACCGGTTTATTCGAAACGAAGCAGATGGCTAAGCCAGGTGTTGCCATGGCAATCATCGGCCTGCTCCTTAGTTACGGGTTATTATTTATTTTACAAACGATCGGATTTTTCACATGAGCTTTTTTCGAGAAGGTAATAGCCATGAATATATAGTTAAACGGTATTTCTCCGATGCGGAGAAGCGAATTATACTGCGGCCTGGAGAAGTTTTACTAAAGCAGTACGACCCAAATGATAAACTTTTTTATGTGGCCAGTGGCAAAGTGTGCGGCTATCTACCGGATAAGGAACTTAAGGAACCTGTTTTTGAGGCGGATGCCGATTCTTTTGTGGGGGTTTACAGTTATTTCTCCCAGGATCGAAAAAGCTACTCACAAGTACTCGCGGTAGAAACGTCTGAAGTATTTTATTATAACGACAATCCTTTCGCGCTTGATCCAAAGGATGCCGAAGAGCTTTTGACTTTCCTGTTCAATGTGGTAGTACGGGAGTTGCGGGATCGCCAGCATTATGCCGGTGAAATGGCCCACGAAAGGGAAAAGTCGTTGCAGAAACTCATCCATGTTGAAAAGATGGTCACCTTAGGGCAAATGGCTGCCGGAATTGCGCACGAGTTAAACAATTCAATTGGATCCCTGACCAGTAACCTTAGCCAGGTGGAGCAACGTATCGTTGAGAATTTAGAAAAGGCGGATGACCAGAGTTTAATCTCATATTTTAGAAAAGGCCTGAAGGAAGGTCAGGGAATATCCAGTTTGCAGGCGAGGGAGGCCAGGAGGGAATTGAAACGTCTTAGGTTCTTGGATAAATCCACCACTAAAGTTTTGGCACGCGCCGGTGTTACAGCCTCCGAGCTTGAAAAGAAAGGTGTGAAAACCTTAGAAAGAGCGAGTCGCATTGCTTCCTTTTGGGAACTAGGGTACCTGTTGCATGATATGCACACCGCTGCCAAACATTCGGGTCACGTGATAAAATCTGTAAAAACCGTGGGCATATCCCACCAAAAGTGGACTTCGGATACAGATGTAAATAAGACGCTTCATGAGGCCTTGGCAATCTTGAGGAGCATGACGAAAGAAGTAGAAATAGATGAAGATCTTGATGAGGCCTTGCCTTTAACAGAGGCTTGTTCGGGCGAATTGGTACAGGTTTGGATAAACCTGGTCAAAAATGCCGTGGAAAGCCTGTTGCATAGCGAAACCAGTCAGCCCCGGATCGTGGTGAAAACCGAATTTGATACGCATTACATTATTGTAAGTATCATAGACAACGGACCCGGAATTCCGCGGGAGCTATGCGAAAAGATCTTTCAACCGAACTTCACGACTAAGGTAGGAGGCCTGTCGTTTGGTTTAGGCCTGGGGTTAACCATAACTAAACGCATCATTAATGAACACAACGGTAAAATTGAACTCACTAGTCGGGTAGGCCGCACGCAGTTCGATGTCCACATCCCAATTATTTCAAACTAGTATAGGCATGGATCAATTATATATAATTTGCGTTGACGACCAGCAAGAAGTATTAAATGCACTTGAACAGGACCTTTCCCTCTTTGATGAGCAACTAAACGTGGAAGTATGTGATTCTGCTGGAGAGGTGCTTGAACTCATTGAGGACATCGATGAAAGAGGAGATTTAGTAGCTGTGGTTATTTCGGACCAGGTAATGCCGGGTATGAGCGGTGTTGAATTATTGAAGGCCGTTGAAAACGATTCCAGACTAACGCATACCAGGAAAGTGCTATTAACCGGTCAGGCTACACACCAGGACACTATCGAAGCGATTAACCTGGGTGGTATAGATAGATACGTAGCTAAGCCCTGGGACAAAACGGAAATAATAAATACCATTAAAACATTACTGGCAGATTATGTGACCCGAAAAGGCGTAGATTATTCCGGATTCATGGACCTCATCGATCAGAAACTTTTATACGAAATCTTAAGAAAGCAGTCCTAGACCCAATTTTTATAACTAATTTCATAGTTATGAAGGTGTGGAGATATTCATTTTTGTTGGTTTGGATCTTAGGTTCATGTGCTGATCACAACGAATTGGGTGAAATGTACTTCGCAGACGAAAATTATGAGAAGGCTGAGTATCATTTTGAAAGAGCTTCCAAGATTGACAGAGGGAACTGGAAAATACTGTATAACCTGGCGAGATCTAAGGAAGAAGTAGAGAAATATGATGAGGCCATCGTTCTATATGGGAAAAGTCTGAGTATCAAGAATACCATGGCCGGTCATCTGGGGCGGGCACGCTGCTATGAGCAAGATGATTACTATTTGGAGGGCGCTATTATTGATTACTCAGAAGCGTTAAAGTTAAAGCCTAAAGGAAACTTTGAGGCCTATTATGGGCGTGGAAGAGTTTATCTAAAAGATCAAAATTATTACAAAGCACTTTCAGATCTA
>JBCCIX010000005.1:0-27052 GCA_039028075.1 Bacteroidota bacterium
ATTTTGTGTTATATCGCCGTCTTGTTCGTCAACCCCAGCCAGGTTGATCCATACCACAGGATAGCTCGCATTGGCCGCACTGCTCGCTGCTAAGCCACCCCATTCTCCCATCTGGTCTTTTTCCTTCCCGTTAAAGCCATAGCGGTAGGCCACTAGGTCAGGGTTATAGGCCTCATCGGGTACCAGTTTTTCATGGGTAATCTCCATATCGTCAAAGTGTACCTGCGTCACCTGGGGGCTTTCATTGGAGGTGTAAATGAACACGTAGCCATCTTGAGGAACAATGTATTCAGGTAAGGCCAGCTCTTCGTGGTCGTTTACTGCAGCGGCGGTAAACAGCTGAAAGCCCGCATCCACAAAATTGAAATTTTCATCAAATACCAGGCAGTTGATACCCGCAATTACATTGTTTCCGGACGGGTCATCCGGCTTGGTAAACGTAAGCGTGCCTCCGAGCAGGTCCGTGAAAAACTGGTTAATGGTAGCTACCTCCTGGGTAGAGGTTATACCAAACGTAGTCAGAAAGGAATCCGCCAGGGAAGCGGCAATATCGGTAGCGTCTTCAGAACCATCAGGCATCAGGTATTTTCCAAATACGCTGGCGGTGATCTTGTCACCCGCTTGCACTTTTAAACTTTTGGAAAGCCCAATGATCTTACCGGTTTGTCCGGTAAGTCGGAAAGAATAAGACGCTACATCGGTTGGTCCTTGGTTTACGTACGTCTGGGTATGGTTAAATACGGGGTCGCTGATAGTGACCTCCGAGTTGCCGGCTATTTCGGCGTAGTTATCGAATTCCGGTAGTTCCAGTAGAATATCAGCCGGTTCCATGGTGGCCGTTGAGGTAAATTCCTGCCAACGCACCGTGGGTATGTCCATACCATAGGGATAATAGGCTGAAGCCGACACAATCTTGGGCGTGAAATTCTGTGGAGTACCCCCTCCGGTATCACTTTGCTTCCGGTCGGTAATGACCGCTCTTACGTTCCCCAAATGGTCTTTCAACTCATACTGCTTGTGGTCCGGCTTGCGGGCATAGATATTGGCCGGCAACGCACCAGAAGTTGCTCCGGCTGACGCTACGGAGAAATTCGTACCGTCTACCCCATCTTCAAATTTAAACCCGGGTTGAAGCGTAAGGCTCACCCCGTCTTCCAACTCATACGAGACCCCCACGTAGCTGTCCACAGTACCATCAGCAGCGAGGTTCTCTACCGCTGCCTGGTTATTGGTTTCAGCACCTTCAGGTGTGTACACTCCTATGCGATCACTGCCGTAAATAGGCACTTCGCGAAGTTCGGGAGTACCTCCCAAAGCATTGGAGCGGTAAGTGCCCATAATATTGCCGCTCGCATCGCGCACATAATAGGTGCTATATACGTTGCCAAATGCATCGATTGTCTGCTTTTTTACCCGGTTACCCGCCGCATCGTAGGTAAATTTGGTGCCTCCACCTTCACCCTTGATCAGTGCATCTACCTTCCCGTATACCGTCCAATCGATATCCATATCTTCCTGGTCGTCATGGGTGAGGTTGCCTATTTCGTCGTAGGTGTAGTTATCCAATGGCTGGCTCTCCAGGTCTTGTGAGTGCACCTCGGTATCCAATACGGCATCGGAGACTCCCATGAGGCGGTTGTTGGCTAATCCAGGATCGTAGTTGTAGGTCAAGGCATCAAAATTGATCGCTTCAATATCGTTTCTATTTAAGCTTTTCAGGTTACCATTGGCGTCCAGGTTAAAATCAGCGTGAAACCCACCTCTGGCATAGAATGTAGGTGTTGAGGGCGCATCAGCGCGATAAACATTAAAGCGGCTATCTTTAATGCGATTCAGTTCGTCGTACTGGTACTGATACCCGGTACGTACCCATTGATCATCGGAAGCATGGGTGGCCAGTTCCCAGGCGCTGATATTGCCGTTGAACAGCTCCCGCCCGGAGGCGGCAGTCAGCAGACCCAGGTTATCGCTTGGATTGGTGTAATCCCCATTGTAGTAGTTGATGGCCATCGCAAAAGCATCTTTACCAAAAGTACCTACGCCATCATTGGCTTCAGGATTATTCATTGCTTTTAACCAACCGTGAATGGTATAGATATAATCCAGTTGTTGTAGGTTGTCCTCTCCAATGTTTGCGGTTTTCAGAGGGCCATGAGGATAGTATTCATAGGTAGCATCTACATCCCAGATGTTGCCATCCGTTGAAGTGGACACGCTAATGATACGGTTGTCCGCGTCGTAGTCGTATTTGTGGTAAAACTGATCGGCATTGCCGGGATTATAACTTACCATCAACACATTACCACTGATTAAGTCATAATCATATTGAATGACTTTGTCTTCAAGGCCCGGTACACGTTGAACTAGCCATTCCACATTTCCGTGGGGGTCATAGCTGTAGACAGTATAGGTCCTATCGTCCATCGTGGTATCCAATCCATCTTCATCCAAATAGGTGTATGACACACGATTTTGCAAGAAGCGCTGCGGAGAAGTGAGCGTACCTGTATAGGTTTCTGTGTAGACGGTAACCGTTTTCTCGCTGCCCTCTTGCGGGAAGTCAGGGCTATTGGTTAGCGACCTAAATGTGGACAAGCCAGCAGTACTCTCCCCTACTTCTACAATCCGGCCCAGGTTATCGTATAGGGTATAGCTGTAGGCCCCATCTATGGCCTGCCGGGCGTTTTGTGAGAAACGCAGCTGTCCAAGGTCGTTATAATAGAAAAAGGTCTCACCGCCATCAGGACTATTTTGTTTGACCAGTTGCCCCAGACTGTTATAATGATAATCCGTAGCCATAGCATGCAGGTTCGGATCTGTAGTGTTGAAACCTAACGGGGGTACCGTGCGCATGAGATTGCCCGCACGGTCGTAATAATACAGCGTATAATGGTGGTAGCCCAGATCATAACTTACCTCAAAATTATCATTTACCCGGGTAGCATCGGCACATTGGGCGTAGTAGTCATCCCTGAAATCTTGCACCTTACCGGAGATGTATTCGTTTTGCTGAAAGTCCAGTGTACGTACTATTTCCTGGGTATTAAGCTCTTCACAGGTAAATGGGGTGGCTTCAAATACGTAATCATCAAAACCCTCCGGTATTACGATCTCCGTTATGGGATCACCGAAGCGGAAGCAGAGGGAGTTCACAAAGCAGGTGTTATTAATTTCTGGTGTTAGCGTTATTGGATGGCTGTAAAGTGCTAGACCTGTCACAATAGTGTTGGTCACTTCAGCCCGGTAAATGCCTGCGGTAGCTTCCGTGGTCGAAGCCAGGAACAAATCACTATTGCTGGTCTGCGCACCTACTGGGATCCAAGTCACGCCATTGAATTTTTGCCATTGATAGAGGTTGTTAATGCCTGAAGTGGTGAAGGGAATAGTAAACGACTGCCCGGGAGTATAGATTAATTCTTGTGGGGGGGCACCTAAAATTGTTTTTTGAGGGCTATAACTAAAAACCTTTGTTTTTTTCGAGCCAGATTCGGTAAATCCATTTTCTAGCACGCCAAAATCATAATAATTACCTGCTAATCCCAGGTTCAAATTAGGTTTTACAACTATCGATAAGGGGCCTGACAATTCATTATTACCAACATTAAATTGGATCAAATTTGGCAGGGTAAAGATACCTGAAGGTATTGAGCCTGATAATTTATTAAATGAGCCCTCCTCGCTCCCACCAAACACAAAAAAAGTTGATAACGAGTTAAAGTTTTCAAGCTCCTGTGGAATTTCTCCTGTAAAGCCGGCATCAACAGCTTGAAAAAGCTGCAAGGCTGTCATATCAGCTATCTGAGATAAGGTGACCTGATCAAAGCGGTTATGTGAAAGAAGGAGAACTTTCACATTAACTAATTGCGATAGGTCCGGTAAATGAGTAAAATAAAAATCACCACCAATTTTTGATGATAAGTTAAGAGCTTCAAGCAAGTTAAGACTCCCAATGCTTTCAGGGATGGCTCCTTCTAAATCATTTCCTCCCAGTTCTAAATGGATCAGCTGATCCATATCTTCAAAGATATCCGGGATACTTTGTGTTAAATCATTAAACCCTAAACGTAAAGATGTCAAAGAGGTCAATACATCAAAAGACTGGGGTATAGGTCCATAAAATTCATTTGAAGTAAGGTATAACGATCTTAATGGTGAATCGTTAACTTTCATTTCTGGCAATGGACTCAATATATGATTATAAGCAAGCCCTAGATACCGAAGATGAGGATGATTAAAAAGCCGTGATGTGCTATCTATTGCATCAAGCTGATTGTTAGTTAACGACAAATCCTCTAAAAGAGGTATATCACTGATTCCAGCATGTATTTTCCCTGAAAGCCGACAATTAGATAATGCCAGAGTCGTAAGCGCAGAAAAACGACTATCTAGCCATATAGGAATCGATTGACCTTCGAAATCGCACTGATGGATATCAAGGGTTTCAAGTCGATCACTCAAATTTGTGAGGTCTGGGATAGATCCGCGAAAACCCCTTAGATTGACAGCGCGTACTGGCAAATCGGCAATAAAAGCGGGTATCACTGGTTTACTATCGTCATAAGTAAAATCAAAAGTAATTTCATCCAGCAAAGATAGATTTGCCACCTGATTGGATATTTCACCTTCCATTCTTAAAAGATTACCCAGACTTACAATATCACCATTCTGTACTTCAACACCTGTCCAACCTTGAAAGTCGGCATAGGTAACGGTAGAAGGATCCTTCCAGTTCGGATAGTCCCAGCCTACTCTATTAGTCCAGCCTGGGCCTCCTGCTTTTTCAAAAAAATCCCTTAAAGCCATATACTCAATATGGTCTGGAACTTGGTTGAAAGAGGTCTGGGAGATTTGTAATGGAGCAGATTGTTGCGTTATGAGCCGTGTATTTTCCTGTTCGATCCGATTCCTTGCCGCTGCCATAATTTGAGCGGATATAGCACGATAAATGCTGTCATTTGGAGCTGTTAAGTTTGGCCTCGAACGTGATTCCAACAGGGAAGAGGTTTGAATATCATTTAATGATTCAGGATGTTGTAGGTTCGTGAAATTCAAGTAATCCCACTCTTCATTTGGACAAGCTGTTTCTCCTGTTGTGTTTACTACAACATCAAACTCAGCAGTCAATACTTTTTGTATCTTGTCAATAGATGCCTGGCTGATTCTACGCGTAGTAAGGTCTTCTTGACCTTCCTCACCAGGTTGCACTATTATTTCCTCAATCGCTGGCTGGCAGTATCCGAAACAGTTATCCACCAATGCCTCCTCCATAGCCTCAATCTCGCATAGTTCTATATCAAATACTGCAGGATCCCGTGGGTCTCCAGTAGGCCTTTTTATACCTGTTACCGAATCTAGTTCCAGTGTAAAGGCATCACCTTCTACATACAAATCCTGGTTATGGATATCGTCAATTACAGCTTGCCGAAAAGCAGGACGCTTATTTTCACAGGCTTCATTACATTGGCGAATCATAAATCCTAAGTTTTCGTTTTCAGGATCATCCCCGGCATCGTTATACGCCCCGTATTTAATACAGTTATGTATGGTTTGTCTTTCTGTAAATGGCAAACACTGGAATTGATCGGCTACGTTAGCCTGGTTGCACGGGGTAGTTGTGGTAGCCAGTGAATTGTAATAATTGATGTAACCCGTCATACAATCGTTCATGCGTTCATCGGCCGCATTGTAGTAAAACAATTTATAGAGGAATGGCTTTTCTGCATCTCCTGGTATGGACGTGTAAAAACCTTCTTTTCTGATCATTCTTGGCATTTCAGGGGTCTCGTTTTCCTTGAGCCGAATTTCTATGGTCCGGAAAAAATTATCGATCAGGTTATATTCGCACGTGAGTCCTTCTGCCTCATCCGGTAGCTCCTCAGGATCAAGGGTCATACCCTTCAAGAATTGATAATTTTGTACCTGCTGTTTCCATACCTGCCATACCATTTGGCAATCGTAAAGATATTGACTGCTTTCATCTAACTCTTGCAGTAGATTGCCCATCATGGTATTAAACTCGTTCCCGGTCAGGTAGATCGGATCTCGTGCAGGATTATAGCTAAAGGCAAGCCACTCGTAAGTTTGTTCACCTTCAACGTCTACAACCCTTCTGGGATCGGGAAGACGGATATCAATAACAGGCCCTCGGTCTATTTCTGCATCCCAATAATCAAGGAAGTAGGCGACAAAATCTTGGGTAGTAAGATCCGTACAATCCACCTCCTGATCACAATCGTCTATCAAAACGGGTATGATAAAAACCTCCCCGTCACATCCCACCGGCACTTCATAGTAACTCTCCTGATCACCTGGCTCAATTTTGTTATAGCCCTGTATATCGAGATAGCTATATAAGCCGTCCAGGTCAATCGTTTCCCCACGGATGTAAGCATCTACTGGATTGAAAACGGCGGCTATTTCACTGGTGTAGTGTCCGCGGACTTCTGCTAAGTGGTCGTCTATGAATAAGTTGCCGGTAACACTTGACCTGTTTAAGCTTTGCACACGTTTTTCGAGCATGTAGCTACCTGCTTCTACCGACTCGGTAAATGATCTTGCATACGTTGTACTTGAAGCGCAGTCCACCGCATCTGCATTAATCGTATACGCCGCCAGCTGACGCGTATTGGCAGGATCTTCCATGTCGTGGAGAATGAAAGTAACTACGTAGTCGCATGTCTTACACGTACTATTACATACATCGTTAATCGTAGCCGGGCTTAAGGTGTAGTTTACATTTATTCCGGAGGGAAGCGTGAATACCAGTGGCTTTTTGCTGCTGCTCGTGTTCTCATTTAAAGGGGCTTTCTCAGTAACATTTTCAGTAATGGTACGAGTAGCATCATCACGTGAATCCAAACCGTCAAGATTAGTATTGCCGGTACCTATTACCAACGCCGTTGCTATGGTTTTACCATCCTTGTTTTGATAGGTTACTGAGGTCGTGTTATTGGGGTCGACGGTGAGTCCCTTATACGTATTTGCCGCCACCGGTGCTTCTGAACCAAACATGAAGTCGAGTTCCTGCTGGGCCACGCCCGTATAAAAATAGCGAACGGTATGTGGGCTTCCAATACCATGGGCAGCGCCTACCCCGCCTTGCCTTCTGAGTCGTCCGGTACCGTCGTTCATAAATAAGGAACGGGTATAGGGCACACCTTCAGCATCCGCCACCTTGGCATTTATACCGTTATCCATGCCTCCGTAGTACCCCGAGTCTCCGGGCTTTTTGTCCAGATAAGCCGCATCCGGGCTTTCTGCTTTCGTATCGGTATCAAAAGATTCTGCTGAGTAGAGTGCACTGCCATCGGTCATCAGGTTGGGTTCGTAGCCCAAGGTGCTTTTGCCAACTACAGGTGCCGGCAAAGACTGAATGGCATCCCGACCGGTAAAATCCTGTAGGGTTTGGGTAGCTACTACTTGATTCGAGGAGTTGAGCCTGGTCTGCTGTTGGTTCACACGCTGTAGCCCATCGGCAAAAGTGAGTTGCTCACTGACCCGGTTACCTTCCGTAAAGGTTCGGCTGTAGATATAATTTTTGTCTTCGTCCGGTTGTGTGAAGGTAAACATTTGAACTTCATTGGGCCATACACTTAGATTCTCAGGGTTGTTGCTACCTCCGGACTGGTTACCTACTGCGCGCACTTGCCACGCATACTGGCCAGACCCTTCTGCCATAGTTAGGTTGGCACCTATTGATTTGGACTCTATCTCAAGAGCATCTTTCCATCGATCGCTCGTACTTGTGGGCAAAGTTTCTCCTTCGAAAACTTTTAACAACCGAAACTGATAGTCACCCACCAGATTACAAGAACTGCTCCAGGTGAAAGCAACATCCCAGCCACTTCCCGGAAGTACCTGGGTGTTGAATGCACTCAATTGCGTATGATCGACATCTATTTGATAGTGGTCATGGTAAGTAGCCCAAAAACGAACATAATTGTCCACCCCGCCAGATACTGTATAGTTATCCACTTGAATGGTAAATTTCCTGAGGCTAGTCAGATTTTCATCTAGATCTAAAGTAAAAAGAGCTTCCGGTTGCTCGGTGTTTATACGTATACTTTCGTTACGGGATACCAAATCACCGGCAGTGCCTGTACCCGTTACCGTGAAGTCAACGGCTATCGCAAAATCAGTTTCCCCCCACTGGTATTCCTGACCCAGGTCAAGTCCTATCCTGAGCTCAACAGCGTCCAGCTGTGCCCTACAATCAGAGGTACGTTGCTCACATGTGTTTAAGACTAATTCATCGATTGGGTTAGTTTGCAGCAAAGCATGGTTAAACTCGAAGCTACTTTCAACCGAAAGGTTTTCCTCTACATTGACGATTACATCGTATGGTGTACCCGTTCCACAATCATTGACTGGGGTTACTCCAATAGTAAACGTGCCCTGACTATTGAAAGTAAGCTCCGCCTCACGCTGCTGCGCATTAAGGTAGCTGATGTCTATTCCCGCAGGTAGCGACCATTCAAATAGGCTTGCATCCGCAGATCCAACCACGGCATAAGGAAGTGTAACCGACTGACAGGTTTGCAAAACACCCTCCACGCTACTCATGATATCCGGTCCATTCTGAGCTTCTATGTCCAGTGTATATTGGCAACCTGCATTCGTGGTACTGGTGGCCTTTATAGTGTGGCTTCCACTATTCACAAAAACCACATCTGCCTGGGTATCAGAGGGTGTAATGTTTGCCCCGTTATCGACCTCCCAGGTGAACGTTTCAGACGTATTTTGTATCTCAAATGCATAAGCGGTACTTCCGTCCGCACAAATACTACCACTGCTGGACCGAACCAAAGCTACGTCAGGTTCACAAGGGTTATTAACGTAAATCAATCTTGCCACTGGAGGTTCGTCTTCGTTGGCTTCACCACAGTCATTCAATGGAATGGCTTCCAGTAGATTTGGCCCGTTGGCAAGGGGCGGCATAACCAATGTAAGCGCACGGCCTCCTTCGCTGGGAACCGGATCGCCATTAAGCTTCCATTCGTATCGATCGATTACCGGCAGATCAAAATCTTCATCACGAATCAAAATCGCCACAAAAAAGGTGTATTGCACTCCAACCTCAAAGAATATCCTTCTGCGCTCAATATCAAATGTTCTAATATATGCTCTGGTATCACCTAAAGTAGGTGGCGCGCAAGTTTGACTTAAACTATTTACACTAAGCACGGTAAGAAATATGAAAGGAATTAATTTCTTAGTTAACATTCGAAAGGGCTAAATTTCGGGAATCAATTAGTTTGTAGTTCTTGTACCGTTCTCTGACGGACTTGTCCGACATCACTATATCAAGGGCCGTACCGCTAAAAACCGGTCCTTCAAAAGAGTTTCGGTATTCATGGATCGTCATTTCAAGCGACTTCACTACTCCTGAGTTATAATGGATCATGCACCGGGTCATTTGACCGTTTTCATCCGTCCAGATGTCGTAATCCTTGATCAAAAATTTCTTAGTCAGCTCATCGCTAGGTGTCACGGTGTACTTATGAGTCCCGTAGTCCGTTTGACCGGAAATGCACTCAACCTCCTTGGCACGTCGTAGTAAGGAGTCTTGCACGGTTACAATTTCTTTAATCTGATCTTCTGCTTGTGCAGCTTTGGTTCTTCTGGTAATGAAAATAGTCTTATTAGGTTCGATGATGGATACCATAATCGAGTCGTCCTGGTATAAGCGATAATCTGTAGATTCAACTGCCGACTTATTGGCATTACCATAAGTTTTTACGTGTTCGGTCTTCACCGTACTACTAGTAGTGACCTTTGCTGTGTAGTCAATGAGAAAGCCTTTGGCAAAGTCAAAATCTGCCATTTTTTGATAGGTCCCAATGAGTTGCGCTCTGCAATCCTGAGCCATTAGTCCTTCTGAATAGACCAGGAACAAAATGAATATGGTTATGAATGATTTATTCACCTCGGTCCTCCTTCGGAATATTGTAGTGAGTTTCTTGTACTGTCTTAATGCCTCTTTCTGTTTCTATTTGTTTTCTCACGAGCTTACCTTCACCATCATACTGGTAGTACAACCCGAAGTGTTGGTCGTCAAATACGGTGAGTAATCTGAAATTGCGCGAATCATACACATAAGTGGTCATTTGCGCATCTCCCGGCTGTATACGCAGATCGTCAATCCAGCATTGTCCTGAACCGGAATACACAATTCCTGTTTTTATGAGATCCGCATTTTCCTGGAATTCCGAGGTTTGCAATGATCCAAAATCAGTAATTTTAGAAGTAATTAACATCCAGTCTCCGACGTTGGCTACCTTACTCACAGGTTGGATACTGATATCATTACCATCGACGTCCATTACCTTAAATTGAAAATCATTCAAATCACCGATTGACTCCAGGCGCACCCATACCTTAAGGAGCACGCCGTTTTGATACACCTGCCGAGAAAGGGAAAATGTGGGCTGCTGGTATAGCCCTGTAAACTGAGCTGAACGACTGCCTGAATGCACATACTCCGTCGTGATGTTTAAGCCATTATCAGAAATGGATACTCCCTCTTCCAGCTCTGCGCCATAGGCATTTTCAAAGCTCTCAAAATAAACATCCTGAAATTCGGCATTTTGGGCGGTGAGATAAGGTAGGGCTCCATGATAGCCAAACTTAGCGGCGCTAGGTATATCCAGCACATTGCGTTCCTGAATCGCCTCGCCGTTAACGGAATACATGTCAATGCTGCTTGACCGGATCCATTTATCCGGATTGTTGGCGTCTTCGTACCTCCAGGTAAAGTCTTCAAGCGTAAACGTACCGTTACTGAAGTTCCGGTCCGTTTCAAAAAGCTCGGATTTATAGGCGTAACTATTCTTTACCCGCCATTTTCCTAGTTGGCCTGTTTCAAACTCGTTGGCACCGTCAGGAAGATCGATGTATTGTTTTTGGCGATCATCTAAAAACCACTCATCGGAATACGTAACGCTCGAGGACGAAACGGCATTATCGAGAATATTAGGTTGTGCCGTAGCCGACACGCAGGAAAGCAGGAATTCACCTGGACAGTCTTCTTTTCTAAAAGCTATTTTACCCGTAACATTATCTACATAAAACTGACCTCCATTTTGTGGAATAGGCGTTTCGCAGATGTAATCAAAAATACTAACATCTTGCATATATTGACTTTCGCATCCCAAATCGCTGGTCACGGTAAGGGTAATGGTGTAATCACTAGCTGCATCATAACGATGGCGGGCTTTTCCGAACCTCGTGGTGGTGGTATTGCCATCATTCCAATCGTAGCGATAAGTATAAGCCTCAATGTTTTGTAAAGAAGTAGCAACTGCAATGTCACCTACTTTGTACAAGGAGTGATCGGTACTAAATGCTGATACCGGTAGTGGAGCGCGTTCTACCTGGATACCCTGAACAAAGCCGTAGGTCCCATACAGACAATTCGAGCTCTGGGGTGGATTGATCCCTGAAGCAACGACGGTAACCGCATACGTATAATCCGTTGGCGGCACGTTTGAAAATGTATAGGCGAAAGGGCTCTCGGTAGGTATGACATTGGTAAATTCCTGTATAACGGTGCCTCCGCTGTTAGCATGAGAATTAAAACTTCCATCGTCCTCAATCAACCGAAAAGTATATGAAACCCCGGAAAACGGCGGCTGTGTGGCAAAGCCGAGTCTTACGGTGACCTCACCATCATTTTCACCTTCGCATACAGGTTCAGGCGTACTCTCCAGCCCTATTAAAAACTGCTTAGGGTCATTACGATCACAGTTCTGGGCATCTTCAATAAAAATGTCAACGATCTCAACTGCGCAGAACCGTGAATCAGAAATGATCACCGAATACACCCCCTCCGTAAGGCCAGACCGATCTTCAACACTAGTCACCCCGTCAGACCAGGAATAACGATATCCTGGAGTTGCACCCCCAACGGTAAGATCAATAGATCCGTTACCTGTACCATCATCTCCTGAACTAGTGTAGCTTACGGTTAATTCTTCCGGTTCACCGATTATTACACCGCTGGATTCAAAAAGATCCAGAAAATCGCAATTGACGGTCCTTATGCCGACCACATATTGCGATGGGGCTAAACCTCCAAAAATTCCAATGTGATCGGCAATAGGCCTGACGGGATCTAGTTGTGGAACTTCATCGCCGCTTATCGCATCAAAAAGCTCAAATTCATAAGGAGGTGTGCCATCGATCACCGCAACTCCAATAACACCATTCTCATCTCCAAAGCAACGGACATCTGAAGAGAGGATCTGATAGCTTATAATATCCTCGCAATCAGAAAGGTTGATATACAGTATTTCTTGGCAGCCGTTAACGTCCGTTACTTCTACCCGGTAGATGCCATTACTCAGGCCGCTTTGGTCTTCCTGGGAAGGAAGATCATTAGACCAGGCAAACGTAAACGGGCCAAATCCACCAGATACAGCGAGATCAATGCTGCCATTCCCGGAACCATCGTCGGGAACGGTGGTAACCGAAAGATCAAAAGAACATTGGTCAAAGCCAATTCCGAGGTTATCAAACGATTGACTACAGCCGTTAGCATCGGAAATGGTGACATCATAGAACCCGATAGGTAGGTTAAGCAGTTGATCTTCAATAGGATCAAGACCTTCTGACCAATTAAACTCATAGGGTGCCGTACCGCCGGTAACAGTCAGATCAATGGAACCAAAACCAATGCTATGGTCGAAAGATTTGGTGTAAGAAACCTCAAAATCACTTGGGGCTACGGAAACGGAGTCCAATGATGTGCCCAGGCACCCTTCGGCGCTGATCGCCTGCACGGTGTAATTCCCGGCATCAGACTCGAAGACCTGTAATCGATTGACTGTAGCTTCATTTACCGGCGCGCCGTCCTTGTACCATTGATAGCTAGCGTAACCCGAAGGTACCGTTAAAGTAACCGAACCATTTTCGCATAAGGCTACCGGACCCTCAGGTGAGATAGACAGATTATCAAAACGCTCCTCTCCCACAATGAATGGCTCACTTTCGAAGGAGCAACTGCCTTCGGTTACGGTAACAGTGTAGAATCCTGGCGTAGAAGTGGAATAGGACGAACTAGTTGCTCCAGGGATGGGAACACCACCTTCATTCCATTGATAACTTACAGCCGAAGAACCATTGACCCGGGCTTTGAGTTCTACTGTTTCCCCGTTACAGATGTAAATACCTCGAGCAAGGTCATACACATTCAGACCTGAACCCGGAGTACTCACCACAGAGGTGCCGTACAAAATTCCACCCAGACGGTCAAAGCGAACAGGCCGGTTTAAAAAATCATCAAAAAAATGTCCGACATTCGGGGTTTTATGAAGCTTGGCCTCATTCGTACTTAACGTATATTGCCAAATGCCCCCTCCGGTTCCAAGTATCCCAACCAGTTCGGCTGATTTTGAAGCCTCGAATCCTATGTAAAGCGTTCTTAAGGCCGGATCAAAGTCCAGGCCAACGGCCACATTAAACGGCATGGCATCCCCATATACTTCATACTCACCTCCGGGTAAAGTTGACTCTCGCGTCAACAGTTGTCCACGATTAGTCCTAAAATCATATAGCCAAATACCGTTATTCCACGATAGTGCCATTAATAATGAACCCGATACTCTGAAATTAAAGGCATCAATTTCAGGCATTGGATCACCCACTACTTCTTTTGTACCTCCTGGAGCAGTAAGCTCAGGAGTCAACAAGTACCCTACGTTATCAGTAATGTTATATCGCCATATTTCATTGTATTGAAATCCGACTACAAGATACTCTTTACCCCCGTAACGCATGTAAGCAGTGGTATGGCATTTATCTGATGGCATAGGATCACCGGCTACCTCATACACGCCACCAGCTGCCGTATTTTCCGGAGTTAAGAATTTACCCGATTGACCAGATTCATCGTATATGTACACGCCACCATCAGGAATGGTACTATTGTAACCATAAGCCGCTAAGTACACCTTATCATCCACACGTCTAACTTCGTCACCAATGGTATGGGGAAACGGATCTCCACCACCTGGGGGTACGAACCCGGGATAAAACGCCATACCTTCCCCGGTAATTAAGTCGTATCTCCAAAGTGCTCCTGCGTTTGTCCCGGACGGCCAACCTGATGAGTAGAGGATATTATTATCGTCATCAACAAACAAGGACCTTGATTCAATTTGATTTAGTGGATCGCCCTGAACCACTGGTGTGGAGGTAGTAATTATCGCTCCGTGATCCGTATTTCTGTCCAGCCGCCAAATACCCGCGTGACGAGAAGTAACAAAAAGCTGATTAGTAGAGGAGCTAAAGGCTATTCCATCGTAAATAGCACCTCCCTCAGTAGGGTAGTTTTCACCACTTGTTACTGAACCATCTGGATTATAAAACCGCCCTCTGCTCAGTTGCCGAACAGGACGACCATCAGACGGCTGTATGCTTACCGTAAAGTTAGGTTCATAAATTATGGTCATTTTATTAGCACCCGGGTCACAACCCGTCTCATTGGTGGTCCAGCCGAAGGTGTACTTTCCAGGTTTACCGAGTGTTATCTGACTGGTGGGGCTGGTGGGAGCGGCAAAAATAGTCTGCGATGGACCGGCCTCCTGCGTCCATTGCCCGGTTGTTCCGGAAGCTGCCATGGTAGTGGTTTGGGTGCAGATGAATTGATCCGGACCTGCTGTACATTGTCCTTCGTATGTAAAATCTAAATAATCATTCTTTTCCCCCGTTGTGGCAAAAAAGTCGCAGGTTGCAACTCCACACATTGAAGACCCACTCATCCTGGTTTGTGAATAAAAATTAAAATCCCCATTAAGTGATGACGAATGACTCAAATCAATTGTAATACTCTTTTGTTCGCCAGCTAGCAAATAACTACCTGACAAGTCCCAGGTCAACTCCCTTCCCAAAGAAGTAATAATATCCTCTGGGATTCCTGTTAAATCGCCACCAACAGCGTTAAACAGAAATTGATCGTTGGTTATAATTCTAAGTTGACCAGGAGAAGAATCCAAAGAACCATCGTTTCTAAGAGACAAATTCAATCGAGTCTCTGTTGAGGACAGTGGTTCTAAGGTTTGATCAACAAATATGTTGTCCAGTTCTAAGCCCTCTATCTGGATCTTACGCTGGTCAGTATAGCTAATGGCTTCACTACAATTAGTAACTCCATTAACTGTATAGACTATAGGTTGCCCTGGATCAAATCCACAGACCGAGGAGAAATCCAACTTCACTAGGACCTTATTCTCTCCTGTTTGAAAACCAGGCAAGGCCTGATTCATATTATCCGGGCCGGTCAGGTTAATTCTCAAAGATCCGTCAGCCTCTACACTGTAGGTAACATTATGATAAGCCGCCCCACTTCCGGCATTTGCTGGATAGAGATAGTTTACCTGATCAACATTCAAATCCCCCGGGACCTGAACCAACAATTCAATTGAAGACATATCCCCATGAAGGATACTGGTCAAGTCAACCTCAAATGTGGATGAACTACAGATAGATACGGGAGTAGGATCTACGTTATTAACAGTCCATTGAAGATCCGCATTTTTGTAAAGGATGGTACCCTGGGTCTGATTCAGCTGTTGTTCATAATCGAAGATGTCAAGGATCGATCCCGAGATGGGAGTGCCCCCGGGATTTACATCGGGATAGTCAAAACAGCTATAGCTTGAGTAAATCTCAAAAGTACGCGTTACATCCTCTAAACAGTTGGCATAAGAGGCGATAACATTAATGTTATTACACAGACCTTGATTCATATCACCAACATAAATCATCATATTTTTCCCTGAAGGCCTTAACCCATCTGTAGGCCCATAAAATTGTACAGGTAGGGGGTTTTCATCCTGATCTTCGGCACCTTCAAAGATGAGACTAGTGTCATTGGCACCCGGCTCTACAGCTATCCAGTTGTTGCGTGGCTCATCAATTCTACTATCTGATGTATTATTACAAAGTTGAACAGGCCATAGGATTTTTTCATTTAGTGCTTCCTGGAAAGTATTTGAGGTCAAAATCATATCGTTATGAGTCCAATCAGTTATGTACATAATATTGGACTCCAAGCTACTGAGCGGTAGTCCTGGAAAATTTTCAAGCGATTCTTCAAACGCAACGTCTACGGTAAAATTACCTGCTTGTTCAGGATTATAGTTTTCATTTTTAATAATTGGAGCACGTACTTCATATATCACATAGTGTCCGGTAATGTTCAAAACAGGTAAATTCTCAGTCGAGACAATTTCAATTTTACGATTATTCAAGTCGTAATTCACCCCACTTAAAGCATGAGCCGAGCCGGGAATATTTAGATAAACTGGCGATTCAGTATCAAACTCGAAACCTACAGGTAAAGTAGACTCTAACCTCGTGAAGGTGAAATTTGGTCTGAACTCATTGGGAAATAGAGTCTTTCTCTTTTTAGTATCAACTATTCTGTATAAAAGATATATGTAGTTGCGATCACATTCGATATACCCAGGTAAAGACATGCTTAAAATGGCTGGCACTACCATATCGAAATATTGCGAATTTGGTGTACACTTCTGAACAGAGCCACTTACCATTCCATAAATTACACCTTGAAACTTTAAATTGTAGTCTTCTTTGAACAGATCATTTTCACTAAATGATTCAATAATTTTAAAACTGGCCTCCAATTTTATATTCGAAGCTTCTGTTATATTCAAACCTGATTTTTCAAAACCAAAAGTGATCATATTATCATCCGCTATCGTAATTACAGGGTCACTAACTTCTACTAGCGCATCGTTTATATATAGTTGTGCATTAAGAAATTCTAAAATGTTGATGGACAGTGGTGATTGATATTCAAAATCGATAGTTAGATTATCGGTCATTTCTGCACTATTGTAAAGCCCGAGTACATTCACCAAGATCTCATCATTTGGCAGTGCCTTATCCAATATTATATCAGTAGATTCTCTATTTAACCTTTCAGTGGTTGCTTCACTGCCGAACAGCTCTCCATATGTATAAGAATATTGATCAGCAGGATTAATTGCCCATCCAAAGGTGTTTCGCTCAACTATCAGAGACGTAGTTTCAAAGTAATCACATTGTGCACAATGAATTTCAACCGGACGTTCTTCGTCAACTATTAGATACTCAAAATCGCAGTCAGTTCCACAAGTATAATCGAGCTTCCAACTGATCAAATTATCATCCAATTGAGGCACCAAATCACAATCAACTATTTGAACATCAAGTTGATAATTAATATCCTCGAAATCGAGAGTAGTATTGGTTGTAATGATATATTGATCACCCGAATTTGTAATATCAGATGGATTTACGCTCATACCATTGACTAATGCTGATGCCAGGGTTACACCAGGAGGAAGAATAAAAGTAGAAGTATATATTCCTGACGAACAATTAAATATGTTTGTGTTATAGAATGCACTCAGGTTGAAATTAAAAATATTGGGTTGATTAGGCAATATATCAGGATCAGCAACTAATGTGCGTTCAATATCGGTTATTAACACTCTATTAACTTGTGGACGATAATACGTGGATTGACGGTCACCTTGCCAATCTTCAAGACTGTAACCGTGGTAGATCATACGGGTTATCCGCCTTTCATTAACATCACTCAAGTCGATCGGTCCATCCGTTGATGGTACATACTGAATTCTGTATTTTAAAGCTCTATCGGGCAGGAGGTCATCAAAATAACCGTCATCGTCTAAATCATCTAAACCAAAAGCGCCATCAAAATCTGTTCGAAACAAATCACCAAATTCGTTAGAACCTAGGTCAAGGGTGTAAATAGAAGTGATACTACCTGAGCCTTTGTATTTTATATAAGCGGAAACATCAGTATAATTACCAGTTTCAACCCCATTTTCATCTAACTCCAACAAGAATAATTGCAAATTTTGATCATAGTTGTAAATAGCCTGGATCTCAATTGTTATATTAAATGCTGCATCCAACACCGCTGGTTGATTTCCTGATCCAATATTTCTAATTGAACCCAACTCAACTATACCCTGCACATCACAGTAGTCAATCAGACCATTCAAACGAGTCACTTCATGTTCAAATTTTGGAAAACCCGCGGTGGTCAGATATAAATACGCATCGACAATTTCTTGGTCATTACAAAGCGCTTCATTACAACCCCATTTGGCGGAATATTTAGTTTGGATGGATGGTTTAAATGTATTTGCACCTACATTATCGACAAACTTTATTTCCTGTGTTGGATTGAATGTTAAGCCAAAAGAGGACAGGTCAACTTCAAAAGATGATGAAGTACTTGTACTGGCAACTGCCGTAAGTGGCGTTAAAGTCCCTGCAATATCTAAGGAAAGTCCATTGTAGGCTAACTCCTCATCATACTCTACCACTAGGGTTAGGTTATTGACTGGTGCGTTACCAGAATTAACCAATCTTATGTTTCTATCAAAGACCTGATTGGGTTCTTGTAATGGAATACTCTGGTCAGATGCCGGGACGAAAAGCTGGAGCGCACCATATAATACGTTATATGAAGTAGAGCCATTAGGCTCTTCCTCTTCTCTGACAGAACCAGCCCCCTTGGAGACCAGATTATAACTAACCTTGGTTTGATTATTAACGAGATTGCCTCCACCTGTGCTTTGCAAGTGATCTATTAATTCACATGATGCTTTAGCTTGAAACTGAACGATGACTTCGTCCTCACTGGGCTCCACACTTAATGTTACAGGGACATCAAAGCCAAGTCCATTTGTAGGATCGACAAAACTAGTCAATAAGGCACCGCCAAAAATTTGTGCCGTTCCATCAACGTAAGTTACGCCTGCTGGTAAACCCGGAAATAGCTTTATATTCTCAATATCTTCGGTGGAAATATTTTGAACATGAACCTCAAATAAAATAGCATCGCCACAAACCGTGATATCCGCAGGCTGGACAGTCCATATATTTAGATTTTCCGATAATAACGTGCTCGCATAAAAGATGCCAGCAACCATCACAAGAGGCACTAAGATCAGGTATTTTACATATTTAATTGACATCACTTTCACGGGGTGGCTTCTAACATTTGAATCACGGTATTAGAAATTACTTCATTGTCCGAAGTGAGTTGAATACAAACGGACTTCGAAAGATCTATTAAAGACTCCTCTAAATCCAGCGTAAGTTTTATGGTACTGTCTGTTAACTTTGTCATAATCCCTTTATGCTTCATGAAGGTTCCTTGGTTATATGACTTGATATGGTAGTATTCCTTATAAAATCCGTTACACTGATCACCTTCATTCAGTGTAATGACTATTGACGGGGAGGACGTTAGATCAGATATTAAAAATGACAGTTCATAGCTCACCCCATCACTTTCATCAACGCTATTAATTTTAGACAATTGAACATTTGAGATTGTCACAGCCTGACCACATGCGCCTATGGTCAAAAACAGAATAAAACCTAATGTAAATAGAGTGTTTCTTTTCATTGTTTGAATTATAAAGCTTCTGCATCTATCGTTTCCCAACTGCCACCGCAGTCTATTTCAAAAGAGAGCAGGTAGAGGTCCAGACTGCCGTTCCGTTCAAAATGTACAAAAGAGGCGTTCCTGATCCTAGCCTCTCTTAAATTAATAGTACAACCCGAGGGCACTGCCCCTAAATACCCTGACATATTCATATTTGAATAAGGACCAGCCAAGGTAAATTCCGTCTGGGATGCCATGGCCGTATTCAAATCTGTAGTGAAAGCATTGGACACCCAGCGCGTATCGTCATTAGCATCCGGCAGGTTTATATTTGGGCTGGTGCTGTGAAAAACCGTTTGCCCCGCCTGATCATTGAGACGGTTATTATTTCCACTGCGTAAAATGGTAACGCTGGTAAAGGATGCGGGGGGAGCAGAAGTGCTGATCTCAGAGGGTGTTATGATCACTTCATCCGTCAAAAAATCAAATCCCTTCACATGATAAAAAGCACCTTCCCCGAGTTCCAGCAAGTCGCCTTTGGTAAACTCCGCAAGCAGTTGGCAGGATTCGCCATCGGTAAAATAGATCCTTTCTTCTGGCCCGGAAGTGCCGTAGGCCATGGCGGCTTGAATCACCCTACCTTCCTCATTGGCCATAGGCTCAAAATTGTCGTATTTCCACGAAGCGGGGATGGACTGGCTCAAGTAAGAACCGACAAATTCGTCGTAGGATCTCACAGACACCGGCTTACCCGTATACTTATCAAAGGCCAGGTTTTCCTGTCTATGCTCTACACCATCTTTACGGGTTATTACTTCCTTTACAAATACAGGGTACTTGATCACCTTTGTGGTCACCTGTTTGTAGAGCTCCATTCGGGTATGATTTAGGCTAGGAGCAGCGTTGGCCTGAGGGATAAAAATAGGTATTATAAAAGGAATAATGCCTACGGAAATGTCCACTTCTACATTGGCATCATACTGCTCTTCTATAATGGCTTTATCCGCAAACGTAATGTCAATTTCCTTTCCCGGATTCTCATACGTGACACCCAGCGAAAGGTCGGAGGTCACTGGTATCGCCTCATCAGGTTGGAAATATTTATACTCCTGTTCAGTAATAGCAGTAGCTGATGCGAGATCCGGTGTATACTCCCCTGTATAATTTGCCTCCTTTTTGAACTGGCCGTGCATGTTATTCATTTTGAAAACAAAGCCCTGGGTCATCCAAAGGTTGTTCACAAATACATTCACCAAGCCAAATGGAAAGGGTACATAGTCTTTTCTATCTTCAATCTCCGTTTTAAAGGCTTGAAATGGTGAATCTCTCGCCGTATGGAATTGCTTTACGTTAAAACCGGTACCCGTCTTCCCGGAATGGATGTTTTTGACTACCACTTGGGCATATCCAATGGAAGCCCCGGGCATAATGGTTTCTCCAAGTGCCCCTTCGGACTGCGCTTTGTCTATGCCAGCAATAATTCGGTCCAACCAATCCTGTTTTTCACGGGCTATATAATCCACCAGGATATTCTCTTCGCGAATAGCAGCAGGTTCATTAGTAGCAACTCCGCTGCTCCTTACCGTTTGAGTCAACGGGTCCTCAAATTCGTATCTGTACTCATTACCATAGAGCACCGGATTATTCTCCAAACCCCTGTCATAAGTGAGTAACCTTTTCACTCTGACTCCACCTCCTTTTTTGCTTACAGGTAGCGGGACACGGAAATAAGAAATGTCTGTGTTGATTTCTTGACAGAGTATACCAGGTACCACGATAGACTTGGCCATATTACCCAACTGTTTGATAACACCGACAACATCATTATTGGGATCAATTCCAACAGAAGATGCATCACAATTACCGGATGCATTTAAATTTCCAAGTCGCTGAGTCATCACAAAATCCTTGCATACTTTGCCAGGCACCCGCTTTTCATCACTTGCTAATTGAATAAACAGTCTACCACCTTCTACACCTACGTCCGTGATATCCACATAGCCGGTTATGTATTCACTGTTGCAACTACTAATGTCCGGGGAGCCATCACCCATCAGCTTATAGAGGAATTTGAAGTATAGTTTATTTTTATCCCGTAGGTAACGTTCCCGCATAAGCCGGGCCATGATATCCAGCTCCGTAGCATCCAGATCTAGATCGGCCTCTGTGTTGAGATAGTATTTGTTCAAAGCCGGAATGGAACTATTATGAAGCCGTACCATGGCATGCGCTTCCTGGTCTTGGACATAGCTATAGTCATCCTGTTCATATTGTACGTGAATTTCTCCACCGCTTGGTAGTGTTATGGTTTTCAACTGCCAGGCGGCTGGATCAAATGCCGGATTGGCTTTTTGATCTACCCACGACCGCATCTCAGCGTATCTGGAAGCCCCGTCAGGTTGGTAATTGCCCCATGGATCTATATTCAATGGGTTATAGTCTGGGTTTTGCTGTGCAATGGTGTATTGCCCAAGCTCAGTAGCTATGGATTGATATTTTGCAGGGTAAGTAGCCTGAGTATAGGCATAATCAAATCGATAAGGACTGATTCGTGCCTCGGCAATACCATCATATTCGAACCACAGTTTTTTTAGCGTCAACCGGCCTGAGGTAGAATTTGGCGTATTGTTGATCAAACTATAGTCATAATCAAAATGAACCGTTTTGAGTGGAAGGGCACCCTCTTTGGCATAAATATTTCCATCTATCGTCTTTGTATCACCAAGTGCATACACCTCTATGCGATCCAGTTTTTTGAGCGATGTTGTACCCTTTGCATTAGGATTGGTTATGGCATCACCAGCGGCTTCGGTTCCATCATTTCTATTGGAAGTTATAAAAATGGCCGCGTGGGTTTTAGTTTCTACCGACTGCAAATAATATAACTCCTTTTGACCCTCGCTGTAACTGCCAAGATCATCTTTAGGATCAGACATAGAGTTCCTGTTATAGGACAAGCCCGTGTAAGGTAAACGCCATTGATACCAATCTGAAGAGTTCCCACCAGCGTGTCTTGCATAATTGAACCGGGTGTACCCACCCATATCATCACGTGTAGGGCCGTCAAAGGTGCGGTCCACAAAATCAGGGGTAGTAATTTCCGTCAGTAAATAGGCGGTGGCATAGGCACCATCACGCTCCTCTCCGAGTTTGGTTTTATTGTCCTTGTAATGAACCAGAAAGTTATTATCCACCAAAGATGCAGGGGCATTTTGCAGGCCGTACTGCAGGTTTTTTTCTTTACGTGAATAGACGGGTAAGCCATAGACATACCGGCTCCCGGATTCATTGAATATGGCTATTTCGCCGATGCCATCGTCCAGGTGATCACTTTCCGTGGACCTTGCTTCATTGGCAGCATCAAACGTATCATCACGTAAAGAATATCTTTGGTAAGGATTGGATTCCGCTCTTGAAGCGTCAATTTGGGCATTCGTACGGTAGGCTATATAGGAAGAACGTTCGGCCGTTAAACCTTCATTCATGGTTTCAACCCCAGAAGGTAAGCTCGGGTTAAAACTCTTCACCCCCGGGGCACCTCCGCCGCTAATCCCAGCCCATATGGGTTCTTCTTGGGTAGAATGTAACCAACTACCTGCCGGATCATTGCTAAATTTAAAAAAAACATCTTTTTGATCTTCTGCTGATGAGAATTGTGATGCGCCGTCAGTCCAGCCCCTTGAAGTTATTGCCGAGAATCCAAGGCCAACATCAACTCCACCTCCCCAGTTGAATCCTACTTCTATTTCACCGCCAACATTCAAAATGCCTGTCTCACTTACAGTTCGGTTTGGCCTAAAGTGACCAACTTGCTTGTGATGTAGCCGAAAGCCACCGGACATACCTTCACCTGTGGCCATAAAGTAATCCGCATTGTTATGGGGTATACCTATAAAAACGTCCCGTTTTTGAACGGGTGTTTCCTTCTCTATGTGGTAATCCATCACACTTTCTTCATCAGCATAATGGGAGTACATAAACCCAAACGTATTTACATCTTTTTCTTCTTTATATTCTTGTACCGCCACGTTTCCGAAAATATCAACGGAAAGGCCAGCCTCTAAAAATGTAGGGGTAATATTGACGCCTAAGGTACCGTTGACGGAACCACCGGTGTAATCTGACATGATACTATTACGGACGGGTTCATTAAAAGAACTAGAAATGTAGCTGCTTGCTATACTGTTGATAGTAGACAAATGCCTGCTTATCTTTTGGTTGTTTAGACTTTGTTGATTGTGTGTTTTATCAATATTCGCAGCGTGATGCAGACCATAGGAAGAGTTGCCCTTTTTAGAATAGTTTAAGACATTTAGTGGGCTAATATTTAATGAAAAGCTAGCGTCACCATTAGAAACATTAAAACCCAGATTAACTATGCCTTTACCCAACGAGAGGCCTACCCCGGCGTTGTAACCAAAACCCATATAATTATTATATCTTAATGAGGACTGACCGGAAACAGGAATGTCTAAACTGAAAGTCTCAGGACCAGCTTTGGCACCCACGGTAACTGTCCAGTTATTGGGCTTTTTATTATGATACCTCACTTCTTTACCGTTATAGTCATCCGGGAATCCCCTGGTGTTTCGATTAATTGCGCCGGGATTGAGCGTCCAGCCATATCCCACCCAACTGGATTCTTCTTCAGGACTGGTGCCACTGTGATAAGAAAGTGACATGGCGTAACCGCTGCCATGCGGGCCAGGCACTTCGATGACGGGTAAATTGTAGGTAAAGTCACCGGTGAATTCGTTCACCATATTTGTGGTAGCCACCGGCTCAAAGCTCGAAAACTCAGGCTGTGCGGGCCCGGAAGTAAGGGCCCATACTGTGGTAGGTTCCAAAATATAACCCACCATATTAAACAGTAGAAATAGGGCAACCGCCTTTCGATATTTTAATATTCTAATCATTCTTAGCTAAAGGTTAGCTTTGGGACATTTGTAATATCTTCCATTTTATAGGTAAAGTGGTTTACACCAGAGCCCCAGAAGGGATCCTCAAACGTTAACTTTATTTTGCTTTGGCTATCGAGAAGCCCTCCGTTTTTGTTCTCAAAAGCCACGTGCAAGATTATCTTATCACTCAATTCGTTGTATCCTTCAAAGTGGGTCAAAAGAACTTGTGATTCCTGATCATCTATGACAAGCCGCAGCATTTGACCTGCATTGAAACTTAACTGATTCACACGCTGCTTATAATCCGGATACGAACCCACGCCCCACCATAGAAGATTCACGTCGGGATTTTTAGCGCTTATCGTGATCTGGAAATTAAGCGAGCCGTGGAGGGAAGTGCGCAAAGAGTCAACCGATTGCAAATGGTATCCTTGATCAGGATCAAGCGATTTATAAATGATAAAATCCGAAGGCTGAAATGTGGCTGTGATGTTGATGTTCTTACTTTGCTTCATCTTGTACAGACCGTTGCTCTCCTCAGCCAGCCAAGAGGTGTACGCATCCCATCCGAACTCATCCGTTTTTTTTGAACAACCATTCACCAGAAGGAGGATCAATATGCAGGCGGTCAATTTCATTCCCCGTGATAGTTTTTATTCAATGCCTCAAGTAGCCGATCCGTTATATCCAGTGTTTTATCTCCATATAAAACACTTCCTGATAATGTGGTGCCCAGAATTATGTCGTACCCGTTTTTTTGACTATACTGCTCAACGAAAACATTAATCTGGTCCAAGCTGGCCTGCATCATTTCCTCATCCGCCTGTTTGACCTTGTCACTTATGGCTGAAGCGTAGCTCTGCAATTGACGCTCCTGCTGTGAAAGGCTCTCTTCCCTCTGTTTACGATCGTTCAAAGAAAGCGTGGGATAATCTTGATTATAGAGATTCACCGACCGCTGAAAATCAAACTTCAAGGTATCTACATTCGCCTGCCATTGCTGTTTTTGGTTGTTGAATTTAGCCATAGCCTCTACCGTGCCTTCGTAGTTGTAAATAAGATCCTGAGACCTGACGAAGGCGATCTTCTTGACATTGAAAACGGAGTTGGCCACCAGTGAACCACCGATAGAAAGGAACACCACTACTATGCCGAATGCTATATTCTGTCCTTTTACTTGCACTCTATCGTCCCTCCATTAGTCACCTGAACAATTTTATTTTCTACAGCCCCCTGGTTCAATATGATCACCTCACCGTTGACCGTTAGCTTAGCCTCTCGCCCTGAAACCAATAGCCCCGTATTGCTGGAAGCAGAAATATTCACTTCTCTACAATCTACGTTTTCAGTGACCTCTATTTGATAATTACCTATTTGTACATCATCGAACCGGGTAGGCACGCGAGCATCAGAAGGTCCATCCTCTGTTAATGACCATATATTGGGATCAGACCAATTGCCATCGGCGATGGCGTAAAAGGTTTGCTGAATTATAACCTGAATCACATACTCCTCACTGTAGAGGGTCATACCTGTGATCAGCGTGTTGGTCATCTTGCAGCGGAATCTTCGTCCATCATCGTCCAGATTAATGATTGGTAGATTAAGGTTGGCAGAATTTTGACCGTCTACATTCACCCAAGTCGTACCGTTCCATTCTTCCCATTGGTAGAGGGTATTAGTTCCACCCACTCTGCTATTTTGAACCGTAATCGATTCATTCAAAAAAGCATCAATTTGTACTAAAGAATCTGATGAATTTTGAGGTGAGTACAAAAACTGATGCACCGGTTTAGGTGTTCCATCGGCATTTAAAAACTGTTCAATGGAACTAAAGTCAAGACCGCATCTTTGAATTTGTACAGTATCCGGGATATTCGAGAAGGTTTTTACTTCGGTGACCGACGCATTGTCGTGAACATAAAACTGAGTTAAATTGGTCAAATTACCTAGTTCAGAGGGAACGCTGCCCTCGAGGTTATTAAAAGCCAAATCCAAGATTTCCAAATTCACTAATTCATTCCACCAAGTCGGAATGGTGCCGACTCTGTTTGTACCACCCAGAAGTAGTCCATTGAGCTGCGTTTTATTTCTGATCCAGTCTGGTATAGGTCCAACGGTTAAGTCTAGGTTTGCTAAGTTGAGATGCGTAAGACTATTTAGGCTCGCCATGCTGGAGGGTACTCCGCCCGTAAAAGCATTATCATTTAGCTTGATATACTTTAGCTGTGGAATCTGATCAAATTGATCAGGTATAGGTCCTGATAATTGGTTGTTTTGAAGGTAGAGGTGGCTCAGCTGGGTGAGGTCAAATACCGAGTTAGGTACACCTCCTTCTAATTGGTTACCTTCAAGGCGAAGCTTGACTAATTCGCTCAGATTCCCAATATTCTCCGGTATATGGTTGATCAGATTATTATCATTCAAATTCAACTCGGTCACATCTCCTGAAACAAGGACAACACCATGCCAGCCGGTAATCTGATCCATCGAGGTAATAGCTTCCCACTCCAAAGCGGTGCGCGGCCAATCATTTGTAGGATCTGCATCGGTTTGGGAAGTCCAGTTATCGCCGCCAGTGCTTTCATAGAGATCACGAAGGGCTTGCAGTTCAGTCCCATCTGGCACTAGGCCATTAACTTCTTTTTGTGGCCTCGCCAGAAATAGTTCGAAGGCGGCATTGGCTTCGTTTACACTTATATCTTCTTCAGATAGA